>CANBDB010000030.1 GCA_947367285.1 uncultured Clostridia bacterium
CTGTAAACTTTTATCCAACCATATCGCGAGAACCGCGAAGCTCCATAAAAGTTTTTGCCAAGCTTTTTTCAAAAAGCGGTGCGAAGCTGATTAAAAGTTTTTTGCCTACTTTTTTTCAAAAAAGTAGGTTTTTCAAAAAAGTAACTATTCTTTCAAGCTAAGTAAAATTTCTTCAATTTCGGGCAAGCTTTCGGCACAGTTTATGCGATTGCGAAGCTCCGCGGCTCCGCGAATACCCTTCATATACCAACCGAGGTGCTTGCGGCTCTCGGCAATTCCTGCGCGCTCGCCCTTGGTTTCAATCATCAATTTAAGGTGGGACAGTGCCACGTCGATAACCTCGTTTTGAGGGATTTTTCGCTCTTCTCTGCCCTCAAAAAGGTTAATCGTATTCTCAAATATCCACGGATTTCCGAGTGCGCCACGGCCTATCATCACGCCATCACAACCCGTTTCCCGAAGCATTTTGCTGGCATCGCGCGGCTCAAAAATATCACCGTTTCCGATAACGGGAACACTCACCGCGCGCTTGACGTTAGCGATATGCGACCAATCCGCACTAGGCGCGTACTGTTGCTCGCGCGTTCTTCCGTGAACACAAATGAGAGAAGCGCCCGCATCCTCAAGATATTTCGCCATTTCCACGGCATTTATAGAGTTTTTATCCCAACCGATACGGATTTTTACCGTAACGGGAATATCCACAGCACCGCGCACCGCTCGAACTATCTCGGCAGCGAGCTTTGGATTTTTAAGGAGCGCCGAGCCCTCGCCATTTGAAACAACCTTCGCCACAGGGCAACCCATATTTATGTCAATTGCGGTAGGTGTGTGGACGCTCGTTGCTCCACGATAGGAATTTTCGGAAATCATTCGAGCAGCCTCGGCCATAAACTGGGGCTCGCTACCGAAAATTTGAACCGCCATGGGAAGCTCCCCTTCCCTTATTGCCGCAAGCGGCGCGGTCTTTGAGGGAGATGCCGTGATACTCTTTTTTATTTTTTGCTCGTAGCAAAGCGCCTTTGCGCAAACCATCTCGCTCACGAGATATTCCGCGCCAAAACCCTTACAAACCTTGCGGAATGCGTAATCCGTCGCTCCCGCCATGGGTGCGAGCATTATTCCGTGCTTCAAGGTAGCATTTCCAATTTTGAGCATGGGCATCTCCTTTCTTTTGTTCATAATTTATTAATAGTAAGTTAATACTTTGCTTTTATTTCTTATTCAAATATGCCGCGATAACTGCCGCGTCAATTGCAGAAACGGATGCGCCCGAGCTTCCGTCCTCAATCATTGAGGTAACCACGATTTTGGGATTTTCCATCGGCGCAAACGCGGTAAACCAACAGTTTTGGCTATTTCCAACCTGTGCAGTACCCGATTTTCCGCACACAGTAACGTCAATCTTATGCTTAGTGTACATATTGTACGTCGACGTACCCGAGTTGTTAATCATCTCCATCATACCCGTCTTAACGGTTGAAAGAGTACGACTCGAGATGGACACGGTACTGAGCACCTGCTTTTGATACTCATAAACCACCTCACCCGAAAACGTTCTAACGGAGTGAAGTAGATGGCTCGCATAGCGAGTGCCTCCGTTTGCAACGGTTGCTATGTAGCTTGTAACCTGCAGGGGTGTATATTGATGTATGGATTGTCCGATATACGAGGACGCTTCCTCGTACGCAGTCCAGTTGCTTGAATTTTCAGGGTGTGCAATTTGTCCCACAAGCTCGGGAATCTCGATTCCCGTGCTTTGCCCGAGACCAAGGCCTACGCAATAGTCCCTCATGGTGTCAATGTCAAGTCGGTCGTAGCCCGTTTCCATAAAGAATGCATTGCACGAATAGGTCAATGCCTCAATTACATTGAGATTTGTGCTTGGAAATGACTTGTGGTTCTCGCAATTTACTCTGATTCCGTGCTGTCTATATCCATGAATACAGGAAATCGTTGAATATGGACTTATCGCGCCCTCCTCAAGTCCCGCAAGCGCAACGGCAACCTTAAAGGTAGAACCCGGGGCATAAGCCGCACCCGACGCGCGATTGAGAAGCGGAATAAATTCATTTGAAGCGAGTTTGTTGTAGTCCTTTGAAAAGGTTGTGAGGTCGTATGTGGGATATGACGCGATTGCTAAAATGTCGCCCGTATTGGGGTCAATGGCAACACTCGCGCCCTCGTTTTTATTAAAGCTCTCCATATACTCATTGAGCGCATCCTCGGCAGCAATTTGGGTGTCGAGATCAATGGTGAGCCAAACGTCCTTGCCCGCGATGGGAGCGGTCGTGATCTCCTCCTTAACTATCTCTCCCTTAGAATTTCGCGTTATGGTGAGTACACCGTCGCGTCCGCGGAGATATTCCTCAAAAGCCGCCTCACAACCGTCAATTCCAACGGTCGCGTTGATATCATAGCCGAGCTCCTTGTAATATTCCCATGTTTCCGCGGTAATTGAGCCAACTCTGCCGAGAATATGCGAAGCATAACCCGGATACATATAGGTTCTCTTAGAGCTGATCCTGTCGGCAACGCCCGTAATCGATTGCTCCTTGAGATAGGTAACAAATTCAATATCCACACCCTCGGCAATAACGTAGGGAGTCATTGAGCTGAATTGCATTCGTATCATATCATAACGAACACGTAAAAGCTGATTTATTTCGTCGTTTGTGAATATCGGATCGCCATTATCGTCAACACGGTTGTACTTCCAGCGCTTAACGAAATATTCAACAAGCTCCTCTGCAGTTGCATCCTCCATATGAAGGTCGGCAAGCATTCGCTTTAGGGCTTTGTTTGTTGCCGTTCCCTCGTTGAGCGCCTCGGCGGAATATGTAAGATAGGGATATTCGCCCGCAAAGGGATAGAGATCGCTCGTTCTATGGGAGATATTTTGAGTAGCCGCCATAGCATCAAGCACCGCGAGAATGGTCTCGTTGAACTCAGTGAAATCGTCCGACATGTAGTTATAGTCAAATATTATATCATAGGCGTACGAGGTGGTAACGAGCACCACGCCGTTGCGGTCGCAAATATTGCCTCGGAGCGCCTGAATAACCTTGGTTTCGGTTGTAAATTCACTCTCGGTACGAAGCTCGTCCGTTTTTTGGGGATCGAACTGCAAATTCGCGAGGCGAGCGATAAATATAAGGCAAATAATCGCAAACACGGAGGCGAGCGTTATGTACTTTTGATTGCTATTCTTTTGGGGCATAAGCTTACCTCCTTTTTGAGATTAATAATTAGTTTCTAAATAACGTTGCGATGCGTCGGAAATTTGAAAATTATTCCCTACGCCACCATAAAGGTGTTGAGTGCCATAATGAGAATGCAAACAGCGATAAGCGCGATTGTTCCGGCATTGAAGAGCACCACCTCAAGAGCAGTTCCCTTGGGGAATTTCACCTCTCCACGCTTGATACTGATGTTTCGAAGGTTGCGAGTTAAGGTGAAAATACCAACAAAGGTCATGCCGAGCACGATAAATTCATAAATTCCAAACAATGCAAGAGGAAGCGCATTTGCCATAACGTATTCCTCGGTTATAGTTCCCTCAAGTGCGAGAGTCAAAAACTCGTCAAGGTCGAGCTTTGACATGATAAACGAAGGCAAAACTCCGCAAAAGAGGTTTATAAACATGTGCAAAATTGTGGAATAAATTATCTTTCCGGTTTTCACGTAAATGTAGGAGAACGCAACTCCAAGGAAGAATGCATAGAAAAACTGATAGAGATTTCCGTGGAAAAGTCCGAACATAAGTGAGGGGAAAAGTATGGCAATAAGCTCGCCGTAGGGCGTGAGTCTGTCAATAAAGAGCTTGCGGAACATGAGCTCCTCAACTATCGGGCCAATAATTCCCACAATGAGTGCGGCAATCCAAATATTTGTGGAGTCGAACATAGAATCGAGCGAATTTTCGGGCACGAAGCCAAGCAAGGACTCCATATACATCATAACCATTTGGGAGAGATAGTTTCCAACGTACATAAAGAACATTGACACCACGGCATATTTCAAAAATCCCTTTGTGCCAAGCGCACTTTTTTGGGGAGCGCTCGCAGGGATCTTGCGAAGGATCATCACAAGGAGAGGAAATCCTATCGCGTACTGAATTACGGAGCTGAATATCATAAAGAAATTGTAGTTTTCGAGGAGCGCGGGATCAATATAATTAATCACGAACGTCGCCACGATTGAAAGTCCGTTCACAAAAACAAGATAGAATAAGAACGCAAAGCAAAGCTTTGAAAAGATGCTTTTGTGCGCCTTCTTTTCGGACTCGGACATTAATATTTCATTTTGATTGTTTTCAGAGTTATTAAAATCATTAAAATTTTCGTTCATCTTTCATTATCCCCTTCTTGATTTAGATTTTTTATTGAAAATTTTGCATAGATTACGGAAAATTCCGTAAGAGATAGAGCAAAAAAGCATTGACGAGAGAAATTCGGGCAATGCCACGTTCACCACGGCTGACAAAACATTGAAGCTATGTGCGGTGAGGGAGAGTTCAACCAAGTTGTAAAGCGCCTTTGCACCGTAAGTGAGGAGCGCAAGCGAGATAAAGGAAACGTAGTTTTTTCCAAAAACTCGCTCCGAAACGTTCCAAAAAACGTATCCGCACATAAACGAGAATAAAATGTATATCGGGTACACCGCACCACCGAGCGCACAGTAGAAAAATCCCGCGATTATTCCGCAAACGGCACTCGTTTTGTGATCCTCAAACATTGCGAGAGTCAGCACCGCACCGAGAAGAAGATCGGGCGTTGCGCCGAGTATGTTTATTTGGGAGAAAAACGAAGTTTGCATAATGGATAGCACAAAAAGTGCCGCACCGTAAAGCATTGCTTTGTAGCCAAGAAGCTTGCTTTTGTTTGAATTGTCCGCCATTTTCGCTCCCCCTTCCCGAATTATCGGAGTCGATTATACTCCAATCTAAAGTATACTATAAAATTGCAAAAAAATCAATAGTACATTAATATTTATTATATTATTTATGTTTATTTGTAATGTAAAGTCACATTGCGGATGCCCCGCGGTGCCCTTTCTCGTTTGTTTCAGGATGTCGTACCCCACGTGGTTCGCGAATATAACATTGTTTACCGTAGGGGAGGATTCCATATCCGCCCGATTAATGTCAAAATAGAATATTGTTTGCCGTAGGGGAGGAGCTTACTCTGCCCGGTTGATGCAAAAGTAACATTTGTTCAGTGCCGAGATTCTATCGGTCGTTTCACTCCCTCCAGAATGACACGCGAGTTGGCGGGAGGCACGTGGTTCGCCCCTGCGTTTAAATGAATGTAGTTCGTATTGTGTCTTTGAGTTCTAGCTAAACTTTATTGAGACAATGGCGAAGCCGCGCCAAAAGTTTTTGCCAAGCTTTTTTCAAAAAGCGGCAAAAAAAGAACCGACCCAAGCGGCTCGGTTCCTATTTATTCTTTATTCCTTATTCTCTATTTCTTACTCTTTTCCCTCTTCACAATCTTGTATCCGTTTTTGTCGAGGAGCCAATGCGCGTCATCAAGGAGCTGATAATCGTATTTGATTACGTCCGCTTCAAGCTCGTCGCAGCCGTCCCTTTGTGCAACTATGCGACGAAATTCCTCAAGTCCCTCAAAGCTCGTGAGGTTTCCGTGGCGACGCACCGCATAATTTTTGCCGTTGGAGAATTTTTCTCTGCCGTCCGCGCGCAAAATCTTTTCGCTCTTGATTTGCTCAACGGTAGCAGGCACCATTCCTCGACTGATGAGGAAGGAATTCCATCTATAATGCTCCTGAATGGCGAGATTCTTGCGCTTGGAATCGGGAAAATCAAGGGTATAATCAACTATTTTCTTGCCGTTGATGCGCGTTTTGTGATTTTCCGTTTTCGGCATATCGCCGCGCGCATAAATTTCAAGGTACTCCTCTTCGCTGAGTCCCACAGCACTCCCCTCTTCCTTTGGAATAAAGTCAAGTCCCATCAGGTGGAGCTTTGAGCGAAGGCTGAGGCAACAGTACATACTGTTATCCCTCTCAAATTGCGTTTTGGAAACAAACCAATTCTTGTAGGACGCGATATGATTATTCTCGATATATGCCTCATCAAAAACAAGATTTTTATCGTGAGTAATATTGTACTCAAGGTCATAGACCTCGTTTCGCATCTGCGCCATATTGTAGAAGGTGTTGTTTGCGATTTTGTCGATATTATATACCGTTTCCTCCTCGTTGCCGAAGAAATAGCAATTTTCAACACCCGAGAGCATGCTTTCCTTGTGTGAGTGTATCGCTTTTACAAAAATAACGAGATTTTCAAGCTCCCACTCCCTTCTCTTTTCAACGAATTTTTGTGCGAGGTCGATATTGTCAAGGTCATTGCCATACGCGATAATGAGGAAATTAACGTCATTTTCGTTTTTGGTCACAATATTCTTTATATGGGAGTAAAATTCCTCGTCATTTACGTCGATTTGGTAGTAGCTCTCGTTCGCGGGGAGCGCGGGGAGAGGAAGATAATCCTCCTCCTTCATTGACGGAAGCTTTATTTTGTAACGATAATAGCTGTGGTTGAGATTTTTGTCATTTTTGGCATCAACCCTGTCAAAAATATGATAATTCACTTGCTTTAGCTCGGGAGTGCCGTCCGAAGTGCGACAAAGAAATTGGTTATTCGCAACCGAGAGAAGAAATGCGTGGCGGTTTGTGTGTCCAAAACCTACAAGGAGCACGTTGATATCAACGTTTTCCTTAATGAGAGATGTATCGTAGTCGATATGTCTTTCGTCCATAAAGGCGGTAAATGGGTATTTATCAATGAAATCCACCGTCGCCCTTTTGTACTTGTTGACGTAGTGAATGCATCCGTGTCCCTTGCTTACCGCATCGTTGTAAATCGTCTCGTATTTTGTGTCACCAAACACAAAAACTCTGAGATGGAAGAGCAAGTTTTCGCGTTCCGCCTCGGCAAGTGCGTCGATATCGTCGATTATTGTTCTCACAATACTGAGATTTTGCTCGTCGTCACCCGTGTTTATAACCACAAAATGCTCTCGAGTATAAGTTTTGTTCAATTTGAGTAGCCTCTTGGCGCTCTTTTCCATTGAGGATGTGGATATATACGTTACTCTGTTGAGATAGAGCTTTTCTTTTTCCTCCTTGGAGAGATCGGCAATTATCGCCTTGCTTCTGTGCTTGTCGCTATTGTAAATGGATACGTTTTCGTCATTGTTTCCGAAAATATAGAGCTTTGGCGCGCGCAAAAATGCTACCTTTAAGCCCTCGATCACCGACCATGCGTACTGGCTGACAAGGGAGAGTGCCAGGATAATGGCATTGATCAGCACTATGAAAAAGCACAAATATATTGAAAAATTATAAAGCGCATCCGCTTCCATCAACAAGGAAATTTCCGAGGTGTCATACTGAAGCACCACGAGGTTGAGGATCTTGCTTGTTGCCTTAAAGAAGGATTCCAGCAAACCACCGCCCGCGTAAACGTAGCCGAGACAGTAAAGCGGCACGGCAATTATGTATATCATAGCACAACCGCCACTTCTAAAGCCTCTCAAAAATGCAATGCGTTCCGCTCTCTTTTTGAAAATTAAATTTGCGGCAAGTATAGCGAGCTCAAGGAAAAGCACCGCAAGACAAATTATATTAACCGTACGGATTATCATTAATTTCTCCTTTTCGGGATTTTTGTTATAATATATATTTACATTCTATCATTTTTTTAATAAAAGTCAATAGATTTGTTGCAAAACAAGGCACGTCGGGGAGGATGTAAAACCCTCCCCACCGTGCAATATTGCAAGGGCACGCAACAAAATGTGATTGTGTCATAGGCGACTACAGTCTCACACCTCTACCGTACCCCTAAAGGACTCATTTGCGTCGCCCGTGAGGAAAATGCGGCGCTCACTATCGCAAAAAACGATAACCTCGCCGCCGAGCATTGACACTCTAATGGGCACTGAGCGCTCGCAAAGTCCCATCTCCTGAGCCGCAACCACCGCTGCGCACGCACCGGTTCCGCAGGCGAGAGTCTCGCCACTTCCTCTCTCAAAAACACGAATTTTGAGGTATTTTTTGCTCAAAACGGTGCAAAATTCCGTATTTACACCACCCTCAAAGCGAGGATTTTTTTCAAAATACCAGCCGATTCTATCGAGTGCAAGGGCGTCCACATTCTCGCAAAAGGTAACCTGATGCTCATTTCCAACGTTGACCCCTAGCATTTCATATTTTTTATCCTCCACCCGAAAATCAAAGCTCTCTCCGGTGGTGGCATACCCCATATCCGCCGTCACAAGCCCTACTTTTTTGTCCTTGACGGTTACAAATACCGTGCGAATGCCACTCGGAGTCTCAATTTTAATGTGGCTTTTCTTCACAATTTTGTCCTCATATAGTAATTTTCCAACGCACCTAAGCGCGTTTCCGCACATTTTCGCCTCACTTCCGTCTGCGTTGAATATCCGCATTTTCGCATCCGCAATTTTTGAGCTGCAAACAAGAACAAGCCCGTCCGCGCCTATGGAAAAGCGCCTTTTGGACAGTTTTTTGGCTATATTTTCGGGGTTTTCCACATCTTTTTCCAAGCAAACAACGTAAATGTAATCGTTACCCGCTCCGTGCATTTTAATAAAATCAAGTCTCATAATGACCCTCACAGTTTATAGAAAAATAGCTTTTGTCGTCATTTGATACGTTCCACTGTTCCCAATATATGAAAAAACTCTTGCAAAAGTGAAAAAATAATGTTATACTGTCTTAAACACTCCCGAAAGGCGGAATATTTTTATGAAGATTAAAAACGTGGTAAGAGATTATGATGAAGTAATGGCCATGGAAGTGCCAAAGCACTTTAAACCCCAAAAGCCTGCACTTTTCTGGAGAGTATTGACCAAGGTCATCTCCCAACCTGCACTTCTCTCGGTACATTTTAAACACAAGGAAATCGGAATGGAAAAGCTCGGCAAGGATGAGCCCGCGCTTATTCTTATGAATCACTCCAGCTTCCTCGATTTTGAAATCGCATATTCCATGCTTTTCCCGAGAAAGTTCAACACGGTAGCAACACTCGACTCCTTTGTAGGAGATCTCGGCCCCCTTATGAAGCAGATCGGTTGCTTCCCTACAAGAAAGTTTATTGCCGACCTTCAACTTATCCGTGACATTAAATACTGTCTTTTTGAGAATAAATGCTCCGTCCTTATGTTCCCCGAGGCAGCTTACAGCTTTGACGGAACAAAGACAACTCTTCCCGGAACGGTTGCAGGTCTTGTTAAGAGACTCGGCGTGCCGCTCGTAATGATAGAGACCTTTGGTTCATATCTTCGTGACCCCATATTCAACAAGCTCCAAAACCGCGATCTTCCCGTTTCCGCGGAAATGCGCTACGTTCTCTCCCCCGAGCAAATTAAGGAGATGAGTGTTGAGGAGATCCAGTCCGTTATCGACAAGGAATTTTCCTTTGACCAATACCGTTGGCAAAAGGAAAACGGAATTGTTATCGACGAGCCCTTCCGTGCGGACGGACTTGAAACAGTTCTCTACAAATGTCCCCATTGCGGAAAAGAAGGTAAGATGGAAGGCAAGGGTGTTCACCTTACCTGCCACGAGTGTGGCAAAAAGTGGGAGCTTACCGAGCTCGGCTATCTTAAGGCAACTGAGGGTGAGGACTACTTCGACCACATTCCTGATTGGTACAAGTGGCAACGCGAGTGCGTAAGACGTGAGATCGAGGAAGGAACATACGGCTTTGACGTTCCCTGCGATATATATATGATCGTTAACCACAAGGACGTTTACCGCGTTGGTGAGGGTCACGTATCTCACAATTTTGACGGTCTTCATCTCGAGGGCCGTGACGGCAAAATAGACTACAGCCAAAGCTCCAAATCAATGTATACCTGCGAATGTGCTTTCCATTGGTACACACTCGGCGACGTAATCGGAATGGGTAACAACCGTGCGCTCTACTTCGCTATGCCCAAGGAAGATAAGTTCGTAGTTGGCAAAACACGTCTTGCTTCCGAAGAAATTTTTAAAATCATTAAGCAAAGCAAATAAAATTTGCGGGGGAATTTTTGCAAATTCCCCCTTTAATTAATACGTTAAGTGAGGTGAAACCGTGCCCATAATTAACTGTCCCAATTGTGGAAACAGAGTATCGAGCCTTGCTCCGACCTGCGTTTACTGTGGAAATAAAACCACAACGGACTCGGACGATACTGCTATATATGAAATTAAAAATGACACCCTCATCAAATACCACGGTAACCGTGAGGTAATAAGTATTCCCCAGGGAATAAAGGCTATCGGCCGTGGTGCATTTGAAGGTTGTGATACTGTTAAAAAAATACTCGTCGGCAACAGCGTTCAGACAATAGGCGATTTTGCATTCACAGGCTGCAATTCGCTCCAAAAAATAATTATAGATGAAGGCGTAACCAGCATTGGTTTCCGCGCATTTGCGGGATGCCAGGCGCTCCACCAAGTAGTTATGTCCCACACCATCGCGAGTATTGGCGACCGAGCATTTGAAAACTGCCCCTCGCTTGAGATTATAGATATCCCGCGAGGCGTGGTAAACATCGGAAAGGAAGCGTTCTATAACTGCTCGAGCCTCAAGGATCTTTATCTTTCAAGCTCTGTAAAATCCATCGGTTACGAGGCATTTTCCTTCTGCTCCTCGCTAAAAACGATTAGATTTGGTAAAAATTTGATATCAATTGGCGGAAGAGCCTTCATCGGATGCGAGTCACTGTCCGAAATCAAGCTTCCCGATTCACTTGAGATCATTGGGGAGGAAGCATTTTGCAATTGCTCATCACTATCCGGTGTGGACCTTGGAAACAGTGTTAACAGCATTGGTATGATGGCTTTTCTTAACTGCGATTCTCTCAAAGAAATTACCATTCCGTCATCCGTAACTTCCATAGGAATCAAAGCGTTCTACGATTGCAACTCGCTCAAAGCGGTAAATCTCTCCGAGGGCCTTCTCGAGATCGGTTCCGAGGCTTTCAGAGGATGCACGTCACTCAAGACCATCTCAATTCCCAAAAGTGTAAAAATATTTGGATTTGAGGTATTTTGCGAGTGTCCTCGTCTTAAAAACATTGAAATCGGTAGTATCAAGCGTTGGTGCTCGATGGAATTCAGTATCGCCAAAGGGAATCCCCAGCCTTACGAAAAACGACTCTCCGTTGACGGAGAGGTTATCAAGGACCTTTTTGTTCCCAAGGAAGCCGAGAACGTAAAGGGTGCTGCGTTTGCCAACTGCTGCGATATTCGTACTGCGGTTATCGAGGAAGGAATTCTCGGAATTGGTGTGCAGGCATTTATGAACTGTACTCGCCTTTGGGAAATCAGTCTCCCCGAAACACTTTCAAATATCGGCAAGCAGGCGTTCTATAACTGTAAAACTATGACGAGAGCCATCATTCCCGACGGTGTTCTCGGAATTTCCTCATCTACTTTTGCCGAGTGCTCGCGCTTGCAATTTGTTAAAATTGGCGCAGGGGTTAAAACTATTGATACGCTCGCATTCCAAAATTGCTCCGCACTTCGCTATATTGAAATTGGCGACGGTGTAACGTCTATCGCAAAAAATGCCTTCGTGGGTTGTGCAAGACTTAAATCCGTGGTTATGGGCAAAAATATTGAAAGCATCAGTGCCGGCGCATTCGAAGGCTGCGGTGCGCTCGAAAGAATATATTTCAAAAATCAATTCGAGGATATGCCCCGCCTCCTTATCGGCGAAAATCCCGAGCTCGATAACGTTGATATTTACTATTATAGCGAGCAAGAGCCCGATATTAAATTGAATGCTTGGCATTATGACGAAAGCGGTGTCGCTATCCCCTGGTAACCTACTTTTTTCGAGAAAAAAGTAGGCAAAAAAGCTTTTATGGAGCTTCGCCCGCTTTTTAAAAAAAGCTTGGCAAAAACTTTTGGCGCGGCTTCGCCATTGTCGCAATAACATATCGCTAAATTTTATAGACACATCACGAACTGTGTGCATTAAGAGGCAAGCAAAAAACTTTTGGCGCGGCTTCGCCATTGTCGCAACAAAGCATTGCAAATTTTTATAGACACATCACGAACTAAATGTATTCTATCGTAGGGGCGGCCATTGGCCGTCCTTTTTTAACTCAAACTAACTTTTGTAGGGACCGGCTTCCCGGACGGTCCGCAACGAAAGAAGCTTTACATTTTCACGGCTACCTTCTAACAAAGCCAAAAGGAGCGGAGATTTCTCTCCGCTCTTTAAGATGTCATTTTTTAAGGAGTATTCACACAAGTGAAAATGTAAAGGTTATTATTAACCTGGATTATTTCTTAAAGTATCTGTTGTAAAGACCCTCGAATGCCTTGCCGTGACGAGCTTCGTCGCGAGCCATTTCGTGAACTGTATCGTGAATTGCGTCGAGGTTAAGCTCTTTTGCTCTCTTAGCAAGCTCAAATTTGCCGTTTGTAGCGCCGAATTCAGCATCAATTCTGAGTTCGAGGTTTCTCTTTGTGGAGTCTGTGAGCATCTCACCGAGGAGCTCAGCGAACTTAGAAGCGTGCTCTGCCTCTTCCCAAGCTGCCTTTTCCCAGTAAAGACCGATTTCAGGGTAGCCTTCTCTATGAGCAACTCTTGCCATAGCGAGATACATACCAACCTCTGTGCACTCTGCCTCAAAGTTGGAACGAAGTCCCATAATAACGTCTTCGTGAGCGCCCTGAGCAACACCAAGAACGTGCTCTGCAGCCCATGCTCTTTCCTCATCCTTCACTTCATTGAACTTGGAAGCGGGAACCTTACAAACGGGGCACTTTTCGGGAGCGGAATCTCCCTCGTGAACGTAACCACAAACTGAACATACGAATTTTGCCATAATAATTGTCTCCTTTTTTCTACATAAAAATT
>CANBDB010000031.1 GCA_947367285.1 uncultured Clostridia bacterium
AAACTATGTTTTGGATTATTTTAGCTATTGTACTAATCATCCTTGTTATTTCTTGTATCAAGGTAGTACCCCACACTGAGAGCTACGTTATTGAGCGTCTTGGTAAGTTCCACGCAATTTGGGAAGCGGGACTTCATTTCCTTGCCCCCTTTGGAATTGATCGCGTAACCGCTCGTGCAACCACAAAGGAAAAGGTGCTTGACACACCTCCTCAGAGCGTTATCACAAGCGATAACGTTCCTCTTACAATCGACGCGGTGGTTTACCACAAGACATTTGAACCTAAGCTCTACGCTTACGGTGCGGCAAATCCCGTTGAGGCACTTGCAAACCTTACAACAACGACACTTCGTAACATCGTTGGTGAGCTTACTCTTGACGAATCTCTCACATCCCGTGACAGCATCAACGCGAAGATGACTGCTAGCCTTGATGCCGCAACTGACGAATGGGGTATTAGAGTAACCCGTGTTGAAATTAGAAATATTACTCCTTCTGCTGACATCCGTGAGTCCATGGAAAAGCAGATGAAGGCTGAACGTGCAAGACGTGAGACACTTCTTGAAGCGGAAGGTCATAAGCAGGCGGTTATCACTCGTGCAGAGGGTGATAAGCAGGCTATGATCCTTGCGGCTGAAGGTGAAAGAGATGCTCGTATCGCTCGCGCTGAAGGTGAAGCGAAGGCGGTTCTTCTTCAAAAGCAGGCAGAGGCTGACGGTCTCCGCGCTATTATGGCTGCTTGTCCCACACCCGAGGTTATCGAGCTTAAGAGATATGAGGCTCTTGTTGAAATGGCTAACGGTACTGCATCCAAGCTCATCGTTCCTACCGATACAGTTGAAATGGTAAAGAAAAATGCCATCTTCACTGAAACAACAGGTCTCGGTGACGACACTCCCGAAGCTCCCAAAGCAAAGAAACCCGTAAAGAAGGACGTTTGCTGCGACTAATTTGAGGTAGCTATGGCTGATAAGGACGAAAGATTTATAAAAACCTACTCAGAAGGTGCGTTTTCAGGAAATGGCTTTGAAATCTGGGTAGATAAAGAAACCGGTGTCAACTATGTTTGGCGCGCAACCGGCTATGCAGGCGGTCTGACGGTGCTTCTCGATAGAGAGGGTAAGCCCGTAATCACTGCGGTTGAAAAATAAACAAAAGGGGGAGCTTATGTAAGCTCCCCTTAATACTAACGATTGGAGACGCTATGAAATTACTTTTTAAGCAAAGAATGTTTTCGTGGTTTGACAGCTACGATATATACGACTCGGCGGGTAGGACTGTCTATACCGTTAAGGGCGAGCTCTCATGGGGACACCTGCTCCGCATCTATGATGCAAGCGGCAGGGAAGTAGGGTGCATAAAGCAGGAGATATGGACTTTCATGCCAAAATTTTATATGTATCTCGGCGATGAATGTGTCGGAAGCATTTGCAAGGAATTTTCTCTATTTTCGCACAAATATAATATCGATTATAACGGTTGGCACGTTGAGGGCGACTGGGCGGAATGGGATTACTCCATTTTCAACGGTGCGGGACATAAGGTTGCCACTATAAACAAGGAATTATGGAAGTGGACGGACACGTACGTTATCGACGTTCATTATCCCGAGGACGCCATCTACGCGCTTATGCTCGTGCTTGCAATTGACGCAGAAAAATGCTCGAGAATGCTCGAGAGATAATTGAGGTGAACCGGGGGCTTGATTGTGAGGTGTTGTTGAACAATCAACCCAAACAAACCGTTCTGCCATAAAAATTATATTTTTCAATTCAAGGAGGGAATACCGTGACCTACTATGATGAAGCCTTAAGAGGTTTGCAAGCCAAGTCGCAAAGAAAAAAGCACTTGAGTGTATCTCTTGAAGAAATGAAAAAACAAAAGAAACCGCTTGAACAAAAGTTGAAGCTTTTGAAAATATCAGCTTATAATGAAGAGGTTGACGTTTACAACCTCGAAAATAAAAATCTTACTTCAATCTTTTTGGATTTGATCGGAAAAAAGGAAAGCAAGCTGGAAAAGGAGCGCGCCGAGGAACTTGCGGCAAGGTTAAAACGCGACGCGGCACAGCGCGAGTTTGATGATCTTGTGCTTCGTATAAGAAATTGTGAGAGCGAGCTTGCCACACTTGGATGTGCGGATGAGCAATACCGTACAGCTCTTGACGAAAAACTCCTTGCAATTAAGAAATCAGGCAAGGCGGACGCAGATCACATACTTATTTTAGGGGAAAGAATCGCGATATGTGATAATCAAATTCGAGAGGTTGATGAGGCGCTTGACATAGCGGAAAACGCAAAGGATTTTGCTGACGAGGCGCTCTCCGAACTTGACTCGGCGGAGAACTGGGGAACATATGATATCTTTGGCGGCGGCCTTGCGACAAACATAGCAAAGCACGACCATATAGGTAATGCCGATTTGTGCATGAAAAATCTCAAAAAAGAGCTCTTAAAGCTTAAAACCGAGCTTTGTGATGTAGAAATAGACGCGGATGTTGAAATAGTGATCGATGGATTTACAGAGTATGTCGATTTCTTTATAGACAATATTTTCACGGATTTTGAGGTTCTTGAACAAATCAAAGAAACGCGAAAGAGCGTTGAAAACACGTTTAGGCAAATCAAGGAGCTTATCAAAAAGCTCAATGACCTCAAAATGAATATTGTTTTGGAAAAAGCAAAGTTCCAGCTTGAGTTCGACCGACTCGCGTAGAATTCAAAATAATAAAAACCCCTTGACACACAAGGGGTTTTTTGTTATCATTTATGTAACGATTTTCCCGAAAGGATTTTTAGAAAATGGCAAGAGTTTCATCCAAAAAGGACAAAAATATATACCAGCAAACGCGCGAGAACCTCGACCTCTCCCGCGAGGGCGCGAGCGAGCTTCTCGAGTGGATCTCCCCCGAGCGAATTGAACGAATTGAAAACGAAAAGAGCAACCCCAATCCCGACGAGGTGTTGCAAATGGCGGATAAATATAAATTGCCCCGACTTTGCAATTATTATTGCGCTAATCAGTGCCCAATCGGCCAGGAATACGTTCCCGAGATAAAGACGAAGGAACTTTCGCAAATAACGCTTGAGCTTTTGGCGTCACTCAACGCGATGAATTCCCGTCGCGAGCGCCTCATTGAGATAACGGTGAACGGTAAAATCGACGACGCGGAAATTGAGGATTTCGTGCACATTCAAGAGGAGCTCGAGCGCATCTCTGTAACGGTTGAAACACTCCAGCTTTGGAGCGAGAGAATGCTCGCAAACGGCATCATCGACGAGGAAAAATATAACCGCATCAAAAACGGCAAAAAATGAAATTTCATCACCAAACGAGAGCAGTTGTGCTCTCTTTTTTTATTTTTTATAAAATTTTTTTCGCCCCACCTTCAACGCCCGTATTATATATAATGTACAAAAAACATCAAATTTCGACGAAAAATCCCCCTTTTTGAGTCGAAAAACCCTTCAACCTCAACAAAAATTGAGAAAACTATTGACATTTGAGTCCTAAAGTAGTATAATGCATACATAGAAAGTCCGCGCTATATGATTTAGTGTGAACTTTGATGCACTCATTTGATTGCAAAAAACAAAAAAATTTCAAAACAAAAAAGGAGATTAATCCAATGAACACACGTAAAGGTTTCACACTCGTAGAGTTGCTCGTAGTTATCGCAATTCTCGCAATCCTCGCTACAGTATCTGTAGTTGGTTACACAGCATTTATTAGCAGCGCTGACGATGGTGCAGCTCTTTCTGAACTTTCCTCCGTAAAGACATTTATGGAAGGTTATGACTTGACAGCTGGAAACAGAGACGGTAAGGTTAGCATCGATGAAGTAAAAGCGGCTGTTGCTGATACAACAACTGAAGTATCTGCTAAGAAAGACAACATTTCTTACGATGAAACAAATAAGGTTGTTATTTATCAGACAAAGAATGCTAAAGATGAAGTAACAGGTTCTGCATATTGGAATCTTACCACAAACACTCTTACACAGGGCGAATACAAGAAATAATAACTTAACACCCCACCCCCGAGCGAGCTCGGGGGTATTTTTATGCAACCTACACTGCCCCTGTTTACTTCGAAAACCCGACAATTTTCCATTTTTACCCTGAAATTTTGTCAAAAATACACGAATTTTCCCAAAAACACTCACTTTTTTGGTCTAAAGCAAAGAGATTTCTCAATTATTGTTGACATTTGTGTCCGAATGTGATATAATGCAACCGTAAAATGTGCGTATTGTACGCGCGCCCGCGCGCTCGTCAGTACACCATATAGCAAACGCGCGTAAACCGCGGCCGAAACCTTGGCACGTTTACATAAAAACAAAAACAAAAACATTACGGAGGAAAAAAGTAATGAAACACAACACAAAAAAGGGTTTTACCCTCGTTGAGTTGCTGGTAGTAATTGCGATTCTCGCAATTCTCGCAACAGTTTCCGTTGTTGGCTACACATCTTTCATTGATAGTACTAACAGGGCTGTTGATGAGCAGACAGTTGCTCAGCTTAACCATTTTTTAACCGCTTATATGGCTAACCATAAAAGCACACATTATGGTCAACCTATAACAGAAGAGAACGGACGTGAGATCGTTCTTGAAGTTCTTGAGTTGAGTGGCCTTGGCGAAATTGAAACAGTAACCGCAGACAAAGGCAACTATATCTACTTGAAGGTAGAAAACGGAGAGGCAGAATTCGTTCTTGCTTCTGAAGACGAAGCTATGCCTAGTGCCGCGTTCCGTTTCTTCAATTTCTGGAGTCATGTTGTATCAGGTGCTACCGAGAAGCCCAATACATTCAATCATGCTACATGTTTCACCAAACCCGGATATGTTTTTGCTAGCACCGCAGGTTCCAAACTTGCAGATGCTGTAAGAGCATTTGAAACGGCTAAAAACGTTCCCGAAGGAAAAGAATTCAATGAAGAATATCTTTTCGGTTTGATGGATGTTAACACAGATTTGGCAAAATTGGCTCAGGTAACAGTATTCGTAACAAAGAATGGCAACATCAGCTACGAAGGCGCAGAAGTTCTTTACAATACAGCTTACCATGACGATGAAGAATTGTCTGTTCAGGAGGTTCCTGAAATTACTATTGTTACTGACGAAAATGGAGTTGTTCAAAACCCCGTTACAGTTCCTGATAACGTAGTATTGGGTGATAATGCAATTGACATTAAATATGAAACCCCCGAGCATGAAGAGCAGGCAGCAGGTAGCGCTATCAACATTTTGATGAGCGCTGAAGAATTGGCTAACAAGCTTGCTGAAACTGCTATTAAGCTTTACACAAAGTTCCTTCTTAAAGGAAATGAAACTGGTATCTTGCAAGAAGGTACTGGCGAAAATGAGGGATATTTTGTTATCAAAGTTGGTACTCGTGAATACCGTCTTAAATATAAGAACGCTATGGATTCATTTGATCTCGTTACTGAACATGTTGCTGGAAAGGTTGTTACTTCCACAAATGCAGCAAACATTTTCTGGGATTACACAGGATCTATCCAGTTGAAGGTTACTAATACCATCGGTGAAAATTCCAAGTTGCCCGCTTCTTCTAAGAGAGTTACTTGGAGCATGGACGAAAATGACTATGTAACACTTACTGAAGACGGTGTATTGACTTTGAAAAACGATCAAATTGCTCCCATAAGTGGAGAAAATGTTTTCACAGTTAAAGCAACTTCTAAGGTAGCTAAGGAAGATGGTTCCTATGCTAGTCAGACATTCACAGTTACTATCGTTACAATAAACGATGTAGAAGACATCACACTTGAAGGTAACAATGTTGATTTGAACAATAACACAACACCTATTGACTTGTACTACGGTCAGTTGGGTACAGGTGCAAACAAAGATACATTTACATTTGATTTTTCAAAAATTAACCTCGTTCACGGTGCAGAGTTTGTTATTGATGGCGATGCAACTATCACAGCAAGCGTAGATTCCGAGGATAAAGTATTTGAGGTTATTGATGGCACAACATTGAAGCTTAAAGCAGGCGTTAAAGAGGGAACATCTACTGTAACTATCAGAGTTGGTAATTTCCTTGAAAGAGAAATTAAAGTTGCTGTTTATGACGCTTCTCAGCTTTACTTTGAAGCTGCAAATTCCGGTATCACTCATATCGGTAACCAAAATGAAGTTTTGGTAAGTGACTTGATCAAGCTTAAGGACGGAGCAACTTGGCCCACAAATGCTACAGTTTCTCTTGTAATTTACCAAGCTCCTTTGGCTCAGCAGGCATTTGGCGATTATCAGAAGGTTCCTACATCCGGTGCAGGAATTACTGTTAATTCCAATACTATCGTTATTACTCCCTCTACTATGAACCAGACAATCAAGTTCAATGGTACAGAAACAGTTCACTTTGTTGTAACAATTGCTGGTGCTAACGGTCAGCCTGTTCGTGCTTCTGCTGACTATGTAGTGGATGTAAAGAACGGTTACAACGTAAAGCAGTACTCCGATATTAAGACAAACACAAGCAATATGTTCCTTAACGATATTGAGTTGCCCAGTGGTACAATCGCATTTAGCAATGCAGGTACTATTTATGGTAACCACTTTACATTCAATATTGAAAAAGGTGCTACTACAGGATATAACGGTATCATTACTTTGGAAAATACTAATATGAGAGACCTTCGAGTAATCGGTGCTCTTTATCCTCAGGTTGGTATCGGCGGGTTGGATCCATACGGTACAAATGCAGTTCTCGCAAAGGGTACAGTTACAATTGATAACTGTTATATTGCAAACTGCCGTGCACCTTTGTCAGTAGGATACGAAACCGGTGACCATAATATTACTGTTAAGAACTCTGTAATCTTCGGTGGTAGATATTGTAACGTTGAAGTAAGAGGCGGAACTCTTAACTTTGAAGGTAAGGTTTACTCCATTAACCAGCCTCATACTAACGCAAGCAATATAGATAGCGTTAATGTTAATGATAAGATTGCTGGTATGGGTGTTACTGTTTGGATTGAGGCACCGCAGGGAACAGATATTCAGGGCGTAGGTAACCTTGTTCAGTACACATTTATTCCTCAGACTTATACTAATCTTCCTGTTATAACAATATCTGCTAGTTCCATTACTGCAAGCGTTGATACTGCTGATTTGTTCAATACTATATTCACGGGAACTGAGTGGGTAGGCGATTGTACAAAGTCTGAAAGCAGCGGCGGATGCGGCGGCGAATCACACAGCCATAGTGAAGCTTGTGGTATGACACAACAGCTTAAATATAGAGATTATTTCTTTACCGATTCCAATGGTACAAAGTACATTAATACTAGTGTATTGGGCGAAGATTTGGGAAGCTTGGTATCTTCTCTTGGTGGTTTGTTAGGTAAGGATATTCCTACTGGCGATAGAACAGGTCTTGATGATGACACTTCTCTTACAGATCTCTATTCTTATCAGAATATTAGTGTTAAGACTGATAATGCACTTGTCAGCAGTGTAACTATGCATACATATTTGATTTTGGGTACAAGAACAGATTTGTTCGAAGGATCTAAAAATGCAGAGTACTTCTTCTCTCCTTGGACACAGACATCCGGTACTCAGACTTACAATGCGTATAACTTCGGCGCTAACGGAAGCATTCTTCCTCAGTAAGGTGTAAAATGAAATTAAAGAGTAATAGAAATAAAAGCAAAAAAATAGTAGTTATTGTTTTAGCTGTTGTTGTGCTTTTGGCTGTTGCTGGAGTTATTGCTTGGGCAGTAAATCAAACTATCGAAGACAACAAATTGCGTGAAGTTCAAGAGATAATCATAAGCAATAGACCTAAGAGTGAATATTATGTTGGAGAAAGTTTTGATCCAACTGGCCTTCGTCTCTATGCAGTTGCCGGAACAAATGAATACTCTTACTTCGTTGACTATCCTAATAGCGATATTAAAATTAGCGGATTTGATAGCTCAGTGGCTAATGATTCACTTACTGTTACAATTTCGTATATGGGACTTGAAACAACCTTGTTTGTAAAAATCAAGGAGGCGAAAGATGAGGTTCCTCCACATCTTGTTTCAATTGAAATATGTGATTTTGTAACCACATATGATATGAAATATTGGAACACATATGGTCCCAGCGCTTCAGGTGCATACATTAAGCTTACATATAGCGATGGTAGCACTTACGGTGACCTCGACAAAACTCCTTTGAGTCGTAGAAATATTTATGATTATGAAAAGGTAGTTGCTCCCGGAACCACTCAAATTCGAATCAAATATAGCGAAAACGGAATTTCTAAGGAAGAAACAATAACAATTACAATTACAGAAACCATTATAGAATAATTGTATTATGGGAAATTTGATTTTCATTTCAATCGGAACAGCGATAATGCTTGTGTTGTCGCTGCTCCGTAGAAAACAATATCAGCTTTCGTTGTGGAAAGCTATTCTTACACCATTTGTCTTGACATTGTTTGGCGTAGCCGGAACATTAGTCTTATTCTTTATAGAAACAGGTAGATTCGGTGGAATATCCTTTTATGGATCTGTGTTTATGATACCTGTAGGATTGTTTCTATATAGTGAACTTATCAAAGAAAAATATATGCGCATGTTAGATTTTTCAGTTGTTCAGATTTGTGCAATGCTTGCCACAATGAAAGTCAATTGCACACTTAGCGGCTGTTGCTATGGCATAATTTTATTTGATGATGTTCGTTTCCCGAGCCAAATTGTTGAAGTAATAGTTGGCTTAGGTATTATGGCATTGTTCCTTCATTTTGAGAAAAAAGAAATATTTAAGGACAATTTTTATCCACTATATCTTATGATTTATGGTGCGATTAGATTTGTTTTGAATTTCTTTAGAGGAGGAATAAGTCCATTTGTATGGTTTATTCCCGCTGGACATTTGTGGTCTATTATAGCAATAATTCTCGGTATTGTATGGTTTGTTGCGAATAATAGAAATAAACAAACTACAGAATAAACCAAAATAAAAAGGGGCGAGAGATCGCCCCTATAATTTATTATGAGGATATATTTATGTTAGATACGCTACAAATTTTATTTTGGTCTTTAACATATATTTTAATTATTATTGCAAGTTTTAAGAATTATTCTATACGTACCATATCAATCCCTGTGATAGCGTGTGCCTTTAATTTTTCGTGGGAATTGGTGGCGTTATGGAATAGCCAAGGATTTTGGGGGCATATTCTTTGGGCGGGGCTTGATATTTTCATAGTGCTTTTTGCCGTTAGATATATGTCTAAAAAACGAGACAAAATTATACTGTTATTTTCATTGCTGGTTGGATATATTATATTATTTTTTGTATTTCAGCTCACCAACGGAATGTTGATATCGGTATTTGTTATAGATGTAATAATGGCCATTGCTTACGTGTTGGAATTTAACAAAATGACACCAACATTAAAAATACCAATAGCTATTACGAAATTGTTTGGGGATTTGTTTGCTGGCCTTTATTATGGAATAAGCCGACCGCTTATAGGAGTTTTTGCAATAATAGTTTTGATATTTAATTTTATATATCTTGTACTATCATTGAAAGAGTGGTATATGATAGGAAACGAGACTTGATAATTAGTTACCATAAGGGCGCGAGAAATCGCGCCCACTTTTTTGCGCGTTTGTGGGGAATATTTTGCTCGCCTATTCGGAATATTAAGTTGACAAAGAGGGGAAAAATTGGTATACTAATGTATAGAAAAATTACTATCAAGGAGCAAAAATGAAAACCGAAAGAAATATTTTAATTGCATTCATATTAAACCTCGCGTTCTCGATATTTGAGTTTATCGGCGGCGCGCTCACGGGCAGTGTTGCCATCGTTTCCGACGCGGTGCACGATATCGGCGACGCGGCGAGCATTGGTATCTCGCTCGCCCTCGAGAAGCACAGCAAAAAGCAGCCCGACGAAACGCACACCTATGGCTACGCGCGTTACTCCGTTATCGGCGGTGTTATCACCACTTTTATTTTGCTTTTCGGCTCTGCGGCGGTTATTTACAACGCGATCTTGCGAATTGCAAATCCCGTTGCCATCGACTACAACGGAATGATTATTTTTGCCGTTATTGGCGCGCTCGTGAATCTCGCGGCGGCATATTTCACTCGCGAGGGTGATTCCATCAATCAAAAGGCAGTTAATTTACATATGCTCGAGGACGTTCTCGGCTGGGTTGTCGTGCTCGTTGGTGCGCTTATCATGAAGTTCACGGATATTTCCGTTATCGACCCTGCAATGTCCATCGGCGTGGCGGTGTTTATCTTTATTAACGCGCTTAAAAACCTCAAGGAAGTGCTCGATCTCTTCCTTGCAAAGACCCCCGAGAGTATTCAAATCAATGAAATAAAGGAGCACGTTGAGTCGATCGACGGTGTTCTCGGTGTTCACCACATCCACATTTGGAGCATGGACGGCAGCGCAAATTACGCGACTATGCACGTTGTTTGCTCGGGAGACTCACACGAGATAAAGGAAAAGGTGCGCGAGGAGCTCCGCGAGCACGGAATTTCCCACGCGACGCTCGAGCTTGAAGCCGAGGGTGAGCATTGTCACGAGGAGCATTGTCACGTTGAGCACTCCGAGGGTGGTCACCATCACCATCACCATCATCACGGACATCATCACCATTAATAAGGAGTAAAAAATGAGCAAAAAAGCAAAAATCACCCTCGCGGTAGTCCTGTTTTTGATAGCGGCTATCTCAATTGCGGTGATAGTGTTCGCTTTTTTCGCGGATACAGGCAAGGGGATAAGCATTGCCGAGGGATTGGTTTTAGGTGCGGCACTTGCCGACCTGAACGAAAGAGATCCGCTTGAGGCAGATGCAACGGTAACTATTGATTTGCTTTCGCTTCAATTTGACAAGGACTTAAAAATCTACCGCTGGAACACCGAGGGTGATCCCATTTTCGCCGTTGATTACGGATTTGGAAAGAGCTATTTCAGTGGCGAAAAGACCACGGATGAAAATGGCAATATTATCGCGACCTCCGACGTTAGAAAAATTTCGCTTGAAGAACTGCTTGCCGCGATAGCTTACATTCACGGAAAAGGCGGATTTGACGGTGAGTTCAAAAACAACAAATGCATTTGCAAAATGGATCTCGACAAGGAGACCATGGAAAAGATGGTTAACTATATCGCGCCCGAGGCAAGTGAGCACGACATTTATTTCACATCCGGCACAGCGATAGTAACTGTGAAAAATATGCGTGTGGAAAGCATAAAAATTACAGTGAACGGAGAGATTGATGCCTTGATTACCACCTTGGACGTGTCCATTGGAACAACGCTTCGATTTACTGATAATAAATGTAAAGAAAAATTACCCGGCGAGGTGCTCAAAGCACTCACGGAATAAGTATTTGCAAAGATTTAAGGAGAAAAACAATGTTATCCGACATTAACAAAATCGTTGAGCTTGCCGCGGCAAAGCACGCGTCCGACATACATATAATAAGCAATTTTCCCGTTAAAACAAGAATAGACGGCAGGATTGTTAGCTTTAGCGACGAGGCGGTAACTCCCGTAGAGGTCGAAAACTTTGCGCGCTATCTTCTTGGCGAGAAATATGAGAGTGTTTCGGCTATTGGCGAGGCGGATATTGGCTTTACATTCCCTTGCGGTGTGAGAGTTAGGGGAAATGTCTACCGTCAAAACAGAACTCTTGCGATTGCGCTCAGAATTTTCAGCGAGCATATACCGCAAATTGAGGAGCTTGGACTCCCCGAGTGCGTTAAAAATATCCCTAATCTCAAAAACGGCATCGTTCTCGTTACCGGTGAGACGGGTGCGGGCAAGAGCACAACTCTGGCATCCATTATCGACCGTATAAATCACACGCGCGAGTGCCACGTTATTACACTTGAGGATCCCGTTGAATATATCTTCGATTCTGATAAAAGTATCATTAGTCAGCGCGAGATCGGTGTTGACACAATGAGCTACGCAAGTGGACTTCGCTCCATTTTGCGCGAGGACCCCGACGTAATTATGATAGGGGAGATGCGCGACCTTGAAACCATCGAGGCGGCGCTGACTGCGGCGGAAACAGGACACCTCGTTCTTGCCACACTCCACACCAACACCGCTGCAGACACGCTCGACCGAATAGTGGGAGTTTTCCCCGAGGGTGCGCAGGCACAAATAAAAATGCAGCTTTCCAATACGCTTTGCTACGTTCTCACGCAAAAGCTTCTTCCTTGCAAGAACGGAGAGGGAAGAGTCCTCGCCTGCGAGGCGATGGCGGTGAATTCGGGTATTCGCAATCTTATACGCGAGGGCAAAACACACCAAATAGAAACATTCATCTCCCTTTCCATGAACGATGGAAGCGTGCCAATGGATCACGCGTTGCAGAGACTTGTTGCGAATGGTGACATTACCATTGAGATTGCCGAGCAGTATGCAAGAAACAAGGAAAATCTCCGTCATATGTGCGAAAGCACTGCTACTCAGACCGAAAAGTCGATTTTCGGAAAAAGAAAATAATAGACTCAAAAATCACCAATCGTATTTCCTAATTATGATTGGTGATTTTTTTGACATTTCTTTGTGCATAATGCACATAAAAACAGGTTGAGTTTTTGAAGAATATATA
>CANBDB010000032.1 GCA_947367285.1 uncultured Clostridia bacterium
TTTCTGTCAAAGAGAGCGTTGATCTTTTCTTCATATATTTGAAGAGCAGCCCGGATGTCGTCATCTGTCAAGTCCGCCTCTTTGCACAAATTAGCAAGAGTTATTACTTCATTCCACCATTCATTAGGATAAACACCCTGAGGTACGGAATAGCTATTCTGGGCAAGTAGTGCAGATACAAACATATCACCGTTTACTTTCAAATTATCCTGAAGATCCTTATTAGACGGAATTGCATCCACCCCGTACTCTCTCAATCCGTTAAATCTTTCAAGCTGAGCTTTTTCACTTGTAAGATAGAGTGCAAGCTCCTCACAGATTTTTGCTTTTTGAGGATCTTCTTGAGGCTTGCAACCGATATACTTATGACCCGAAAAAGATCCCATCTGATATGTCTGACCGTCAACTGTAAACGTTGGAAGTTTAGTCGCCTTCAAATTATCACCATATGTTTGTTCAGCAGAACCAGCTCCCCAGAAGCCTGAAATCATAGCGCCGGTATTTGAAAACATGTAATCAGTATTAATCCAAGCATCAGAAGACATCAGCATATTCATTGCCTTCATAGCAACAAGCCCATTTTCAGAGTTAAATGTATCATAAACGTCCGTAAAGCCCCAATCCTCAATAGCAGGAGTCCACACAGATGAGCAAATAGGCATATCCTCACCAATAGGACGAGCAAAAAAGAATGATACTGTATACCATCCGGTAAGCAAATCACATCCAAACTTTTTGCCTGCTTTTTTACAAGCAGCAATAATACCTTCAAGTGTCTTTGCCTCTTCGTCGGAAACGATACTTGAATCATAGTAGAGGAAATAACCATTATCGGTTGCCATAGGATAAGCATATATTTGATCATCCATTGCTGCTGCACTTACAGAGGATGCGTCATTATTTGTCTTGACTATTATACTTGCTTGTTCGCTAAGAGGCGCAAGTTTGCCATTCATTACTAATTGAGGAATGTATTCCTGTGTAATACAATACATATCAGGTTTTCCTCCCACACCATTAAGAACATTGCTTCCTGCAAGACCTTCGCTTACAATATCTATGTTGATTTTAATTTTGTATTCCGGATGGGCAGCTTTGAATTCATTAACTTGCTTTTCTATAAATGCCTTTACACCCGGTGCAGGAGATACCCATAATGTAATTTCATAATCGTATTCTTCGGGTACATATTCAATATCTTCATTTTCGCTATAGTCACATAACTGACAAAATCTCGTTTTAAGTCCTAATTCAGTTTCAGTGGCTTCCCTTACAATTTCCCAGTTACCCATACTATGGTCGGAGTTAACAGGAATCACTTCTTGCGATACAATATTTGAACCGCATACATTACATTTTTTACCCTCGGAAAGACCTGTAGATGAGCAGGTGGCTGGGACCGCTTCAAGAGTCACAATCTGATTTGGATCGTCATGCTTACAGGGATTCCAAATAGGAAAGTTGCAAGACATAAGTAGCATAGCACACATCAGTAACAATGACATAATAGAAATCGTATTCTTTTTCATAATTTCTCCTTTCCCCGTACTAACCTCGGCAGGATATTAATTTTATTATATATTTATTATACACTTATTTTCACTGCTTTTCAATAGGTTTATAAAAAAAGAAGGCGCGCGATTTCTCGTTCACCTTCATAAAATTTATTTTTCCTCTGCGTTTGCAAAGAATTAACGGTCTTTTACATTATTCTTCAATATTGCAAAAATTCGTTCAATAAATTTTTACTGTTCTATCTCACCAACGGGGCTCGATAAAACACTTTACTTTTGGAGTAAATTATTTTGTGCTGTTATTCGCACCAAGATTGTTTTCGTAGGACTCTACCATCTTCTTAAAGATGAAACCCATACGAACTTTGAGTTTTGAACGCGCAAGCCGTATTTCAGACAGCCATAAAGTCGTACATAAATATCAGTTTTATCTTATGGCGTAAGGCTTTTAGAACTTATGCTTGCTATAGACTTGTTATTTCTTTCTGTGCGGACTTTTGAGTTTACTTGCGACGTGAAGTAAGCCTTTGTATGCTATAAGGATGTAGGCGATTTATGACATGTTTCAGAGAATGTAAAATGTTTAATTGAATAATTAAAATTGAAATCCAACAGAGGCTATATGTTTTTGTTGGATTTTTTATTCCATTTAACTCAGCTTTGCTTGACAAAAGATAGAATTTATGATACAATATTATCGCTACACAAATTGCATATTTTAACCGTTGAAGGGAAAATACTTTGGTAAAAAGTGTTTTCTCTCTTTCCTCATACCTTCAACGGTCAGGCATTTGTGTAGCAACAATGAGAGGGATGCACTTTTTCGGTGCGTTCCTTCGGGGGCGCACTTTTTGTTTGGGAGGTGCTGGAGACCGTGGACATATACCGAATAGCATTCATAGGTCACAGCGTGATCTATGGTCAATATCGCCTTGAAGATAGAATCGAAGATCTCATAAGAGAAAAGCTGCACACGAAAGAGTATGTGGAGCTTTATGTCGGTCGCAATGGTGATTTTGACATTTCGGTAGCATCAGCCACTAAGAGAGCGCAAGAAGCACTCGGACATCATAACAGCAGCCTTGTTCTTCTTCAGCCTTACCCAATGAAGGACGATCCATATTACGAAAAATTCTATGATGAGATTTGGTATCCAATCGATAGCAAAACTCATCCCAAAGCAGCAATTACAAAACGAAATCAATGGATGGTTGACAATGCAGACCTGCTCGTCTCCTACGTCGAGGAAGGTCGCAAGGGTGGCGCACTAACCACTCTGAAATACGCCGAGAAACAAGGCGTGGAAATAATCAACTTGGCCATCTGTGATGAATAGAATATCAGCAACGCTAACACACTTTCGCTTTTCGTGAGCAACTATAGTGGTTCCGCAACATCGGCTTTCCGATGATAAAAGTCAGGTCGATCTATAGTTTCAGCCACAGTATGAATTGTTTGAGTAGCGTGAGCAGATATAGGCATCGGGTGCTTTATGTGTCCGATGCCTTTTTTACATAGAACGATTTCAAATCGAAACCGGCGATCTCTATTAGAAATAATTTATCCCTAAATGAAACGAAACTTATTGCAAAATCTTTGGGAATATGTTATACTATATTCATTCAGATTATTAATCAGGAAGGTGCATTATGGCAGTAAGTTATAATAAACTTTGGAAAAAGCTCATTGACTTGGAGATGAGCAGAACAGAGTTACGCCTCAAGGCAGGCTTTTCCACAAAGGTACTTGCGAAGCTCGGTAAGAACGAAAGCGTAGGCGTTGACGTTCTCGTTAAGATTTGCGGTACGCTTAATTGTGAGATCACAGACATTATGGACATAATCGAAACGAAGGAGGAAAACAAATGAGTTATCAAAGTGAAGCACAGCTCGAACAGCAGCTTATAGAGCAGCTCAAAGGTCAGGGCTACGATGAAGTCGCTATCCCCGACTATGACTCCCTCGTTGCGAACTTCCGAGTGCAGTTTGAAAAATTCAATGAGGCAAAGCTCGTAAAGCCTCTTTCCGATAAGGAATGGGAGCGTGTTCTTAACCACTTGAACGGTAAGAGCATCTTCGAGAGCGCGAAGATCATGCGCGACAAATACGTGCTTGAAAGAGATGATGGAAGCAAGGTTTACCTTGCCTTTATCGACGAGGATCACACCAAGAACCTCTTCCAAGTTTCCCATCAGACAACCGTTGTCGGTAAGTACACGAACCGCTATGATGTAACGCTTCTTGTGAACGGTTTGCCTCTTGTGCAGATCGAATTAAAACGCCGCGGAATTGATATCAAGGAAGCGGTAAATCAGATTATGCGTTATAGAAAGCACTCCTATAACGGACTCTACCACTACATACAGACCTTCATCGTTTCCAACGGTATGGACACGAAATACTTTGCCAACTCCGACAAGGATATTTTGTATTCTCACACCTTCTTCTGGACGGATGAGGACAATATCCGCATCACCAACTTAAAGGACTTCTCGGTAACATTCCTTGCCCGTGACCGCATCATCAAGATGCTCACCAAGTTCACCATTCTGAACGATACGGACAAGATTATGATGATCATGCGCCCCTATCAGGTGTATGCGACCGAGGCATTGATCAGACAAGCCACTCTGACGAACAGAAACGCCTATATTTGGCACACAACAGGTGCAGGCAAGACATTGACCGCATTCAAGACCGCACAGGTTTTAGCGGCAAATCCTGTGGTCAAGAAGGTGGTATTCTTGGTTGACCGTAAGGACTTGGATACGCAGACGATGGAGGAATTCAACAAGTTTGAAGCAGGCTCTGTCGATGCAACCGACCGCACGGATGTCCTTGTCAAGCAGATGAAGGACAAGAACCGTCAGCTCATCATCACCACGATTCAGAAGATGGCAAATGCCGTCAAGAATCCTCGCTATGCCAAGGTCATGGAAGATTACCGTGATCAGAAGGTAGTGTTCATCATCGACGAATGTCACCGCAGCCAATTCGGTGAGATGCATAAGGATATCGTTCGCCACTTTGCAAAGGCGCAGTTCTTCGGCTTCACCGGAACACCTCGTTTCGAGATCAACGGTAAGACCGAAGGTAAGGTCGTACAGACAACAGGCAAGCTGTTCGGTGAATGCCTCCACTCCTACCTCATCAAGGATGCTATCTTCGACAACAACGTGCTTGGATTCCACGTTGAGTATATCAAGACCATTCAGGGCGACTACGATGAGAATGATGCTACCATGACCGAAGCCATCGACGTTGGCGAGCTTTACATGGCAGACGAAAGAATGACTCTCGTAGCCAACCACATCATCCAAAACCACAAAGCAAAAACGAGAAACAGACAGTATACGGCTATCTTTGCTGTATCCTCAATTCCTCAACTTGTAAAGTATTATAACATCTTCAAGTCCATCAATCACGACCTCAATATTAGCGGTATTTTCTCCTACGGCGCGAATGAGGACTATGAAGGAGCTGACGAGCATTCGAGAGATAGACTCGAAAGAATCATTGCTGATTACAACGAGATGTATAACACCAACTTCAGCACGGATACTTTCGCAGCTTACCACAAGGATATCTCCGACCGTGTGAAGGGCAAAAAGAGCAAGCCTCTTGATATCCTTCTCGTCGTAAATATGTTCTTGACCGGCTTCGACAGTAAGCCCTTGTCCGTCCTCTATGTTGACAAGGATATGATGTACCACGATTTGCTTCAGGCGTACAGCCGTACAAACCGTGTTGAGAAAGAAACAAAGCCTTGGGGCATTATCGTATGCTACAGAAACCTCAAAAAGAAAACAGACGATGCTCTCGCGCTGTTCTCGCAAGGACAACCCGAAGGTGTGCTTACACAGCCCTTTGAATTCTACGCACAGAAGTTTAATGAGCTTGTGGCAAAGATAAAACAGCTCGCTCCCACGCCTGCATCCATCGACATGATGTATTCCGAGGATGAACAGAAAGAGTTCGTTGTTCTTTTCAGAGAGCTGACACGCTATCTCTTGTCGCTCCAAACCTTCGTAGAGTTCCGCTTTGACAGAAGCAACCTCGATATGACCGACCAAGAGTATCAGGACTACAAGAGCAAATACCTCCTTCTTTACCGCAAGCACAACGACGGAAAAGAGGTTGTATCGGTGCTTAACGATGTAGACTTCTGCATCGAGCTGATGGAGAGCGACCGCATCAACGTGGCGTACATCATGAACCTCATCCGCAACATCAACTTCGAGAGCAAGCAGACTCGTGACCGTGATATCGAGCATATCAAGGACGAGTTGGATCGTTCCGACAATATGCGTCTGCACAAGAAGATCGACATTCTCCGTGCGTTCCTCGATTTGGTTGTTTCCGGTTTCGATGGTACGGAAGATATCGATGCAGAGTATAACGACTTCGAGAACAAGCAGAAATCCGCTGAAATCGAAGCCTTTGCAGAAGCAGAAGGAATCGACTCCGCTATGCTTAACGCAGAGATTGCGGAATACGAATTTACAGGCGTGTTGAACCCCGGACAAATCCGTGATAAGATCACCACACCTATGCCCCTACTGAAAAAGAAATCACTTGTCGGCAGAATCGCAGACTTCATCAAGAGTCACGTTGACAAGTTCAGCAATTAAGGAGATCAGATAAATGGACAACAATAACATCCAACAGCATCAGAGAGAACTCTGCACCAAATTATGGTCTATGGCTAACGCTCTCCGTGGCAACATGGAAGCTTACGAGTTTAAGAACTACATCCTCGGAATGATATTCTATTACTATCTTTCCAACAGAACCGAGGAATATATGGCGAAGCTCCTCAAGGACGATAACATCACCTACGAGGAAGCATGGAAGGACGAGGAATACAAGCAGGCTATCGTTGAGGAATCCCTCCGTGACCTTGGCTTCGTTATCGAGCCTCAGTACCTGTTCAGAAAGCTCGTATCCTTGGTTGAAACCCGTACCTTCGACGTCGAGTTCCTTCAGAGCGCAATCAATTCCCTTATGGAAAGCACCATCGGAAACGAGAGCCAAGCAGACTTTGAAGGCTTGTTCTCGGACATGATTCTCGACTCCACCAAGCTCGGTCATACCGTTAAGGACAGAAGCGCAGTAATGGCAAAAATTATCGCTTCTATGGACGAGCTGAACTTCACCATAGAAGATACCAAGATCGACGTGCTTGGTAACGCATACGAATACCTTATCGGTCAGTTCGCAGCTACCGCAGGTAAGAAAGCAGGCGAATTCTATACGCCGTCCGGACCTGCAGAGCTTCTTTGCCGTCTTGCGTGCCTTGGACTTACCGACGTTAAATCAGCAGCCGATCCCACTTGCGGCTCCGGTTCGTTGCTTTTGAGATTGAAGAAGTATGCCAACGTAAGACTCCACTACGGTCAGGAGATGAACTCGACCACCTACAACTTGGCTCGAATGAACATGATCCTCCGTGGCATTCCTTACCGCAACTTCCAAATCTATAACGGCGATACGCTCGAACACGACTACTTCGGCGACAACAAGTTCCGTGTTCAGGTTGCTAACCCTCCGTACTCCGCACAATGGTCTGCGGATCTCAAGTTCATGGAAGATGAGCGCTTCAACGAATACGGTAAGCTCGCACCCAAGAGCAAGGCTGACTTCGCATTCGTTCAGCATATGATCTCCCACATGGACGAGGACGGTCGTGCCGTTGTTCTTCTTCCGCACGGTGTACTGTTCCGTGGCGGTGCAGAAGAAACCATCCGTCAGTATATCATCGAAAAACTCAATGTTCTTGATGCTGTTATCGGTCTGCCTGCAAACCTGTTCTACGGTACAGGTATCCCCGTTTGCGTTCTCGTACTGAAGAAGGAGAGAAACGGCAATTCCGATAACATTCTCTTCATTGATGCATCGAAGGAATTCGAAGCCGGAAAGAATCAGAATATCCTCCGTGACGAGGACATCGACAAGATCGTAGATGCCTATGTTCGCCGTGTGGATATCGATAAGTTTGCTCACGTGGCAACCATGGCTGAAATCATTGAGAACGGATACAACCTCAACATCCCCCGTTACGTTGATACCTTCGAAGCAGAACCCGAAATCGACCTTGCAGAGGTTGCAGGCGAAATCCGCAGACTTCAGGCAGAGATCAAGGATGTAGATGCACAGCTCAAGCCCTTCTTCGATGAGCTTGGCTTGGATTTTCCCTTTGACGTGGAGGGCAAATAATTATGGCAAATGTATCCTCAAGTAACGGTCTTGAAAAGTACCCGAAGCTCCGCTTTCCGCAATTTTCCAACCCATATACGCAGTCTGTTTTAGGCGATGTTTTCGAATACGAAAGACCTGATGCTTACATCGTATCTTCAGAACAATATTCTGATATTTATCCGACTCCTGTTCTTACTGCAAATCAAGCTTTCATTCTTGGATATACCAATGAAGAACATGGGATCTATAATAAGGGCGAAGTCATATTGTTTGATGATTTTACTTGCGATACTAAATTTGCGAACTTTCCATTCAAAGTGAAATCATCTGCTATGAAACTATTACGCACCAAGAATGGTCTGCCGATTTCATATGCTTACGAGTTGTTAAGATACATCAATTATAAGCCTGAAGGTCATGCCCGACATTGGATATCAATTATGCAACCATTAGAGGTCTGGTTGCCTCAAATTGACGAGCAGGAGAAGGTTGGAGAATTTCTTTCGAAAATAACCGAGAAAATTGATAAACAAAAGACTCTAATCGAACACCTCAAGAAATATAAAAGAGGACTCTTGGATGCTGTATTTAATCAAAAAATTCATGTTACCAAGGATAATGAAGAATGGCAAGAGTGTCGCATAGGAGATATTCTGAAAATATTACACGGACGAGATTATAAAGATTATCAAGCCCCCGATGGTGAATATCCTGTTTTGGGAACAGGAGGCATTATAGATCACGCAACAAAATATCTTTGTGATTGGGCTTGCGTTTTAATCGGCAGAAAAGGAACTATTGACAAACCACAGTATATGGATACACCTTTTTGGACGGTTGACACTCTCTTTTACTCAAAACCGGAAGCCTTCCACAATCCAAAGTTCCAATACTATTTATTTCAGACAATTAATTGGAAGAAATACAACGAAGCTTCGGGCGTTCCTTCGCAAAGTTCAAGCACAATCGAAGGAATAAGCGTTTATGTTCCAAATCTAAAAACGCAAGAAACCATCGCTCGTCTATTTTCAAATGTTGACGAATTGATTGAAAAACAGACCTCTATCTTGTCACAACTGCAAGAAAGCAAGAAAGGGTTGTTGCAACAACTTTTCATATAAACAATTGCTGTAGCAATCCACTTTTAAGCGCAACAAGTTGATTCAACGTGTTTTCCTCTACTGCAATGTGAGTGTCTATTTTTAGAAGAAAATCCGCTATTTTTTGCCTTTCTTCAAGGCTTGGATAGTCGATGGGCATATCGGCAATATCATCACCGCTTATAGCGGTAAATGTGCCTCCTTGTTCGATGCGCTTCCAATATGGCTCATTACGTTCAAAGAAATAATACAAGAAATCGTTGTTATCCGAGTTGATTGCACAAACACCACGCCCTAAACAAACCGTTCTATCTGCTCTACCGACAGAACCCACAGGGGCGCGTACAGAAAGAATAATAGAACCTTTCTCGCAAATTTTTGTAGGTTTGCTTGTATATCTTTGCGGACAAGTTATGCGATTTCTCATATCTGCGTTGCCTTGAACCAAAGGAATGCCAATTTGATCCGTGTTATAGGATTCCGAGTCGGGAGATTGTCCCATAGTTATTTTACAGATCTCTCCAACCGTTGTTTTAATCCAAGAAGGATTGTTCTTTGTTAAAGAAATCTTTCTGTCAAAAATCGCAATAGATACACCTCTTTTATATTTCTTGAGGTGTTCTATAAGCTCACGTTGTTTTGCCATTTTATATTCAAGTAATTCAAGCATTGTGAGAATTTTCTGCTGTTCTGCATCTGAAGGATATGAGATGGAAATCTTCGAAAGTTCTTCTGCACGAACATGGACAACGGATTTGCCTTGTGCCACGCTTGATATTTGCTTGTTTACTTTGTTTTTAACAACAAAGCTAACAAGTCGACCATCAACCTTTTGAGTGCGATAAATAAGCAAATCTCCTGCGAGAATAACGTCAGGAAGCATAATACAGGAAGCTGTTGCAATATCTTCCGGTGTTTCTCCCGAAGTCGGCATAATAACATCTCCGACTTTGCTATAAAATTGAGGCTCTACGACCTTATCGGTTCTTCTTTTGATTGAGCGAGTGACCTCACCGTAAGTTGTATAGAGTTCGCCGTATAGTACGAACGGAGTTCCTTCATCAGTTATATCGGCTTTTGATAACGGCGCACCTTTCATAAACGTACCCAAGTTTCCCAAGGTATCGGTTTTCCACGGTTCTGAAAAGTCCTTGAAGCGGAGCTTCGGGTACTTTTCAAGACCGTTAATAGAGGACTATTTTCAACTGAATACGAACCTATCAAAGAAGGCTATAGTAGCAGCTTTTAGCTGTCCACTATAGCCTTTTTTCGTAATGGATTAAACAAATATATTCTTCATCATCGCCTTTTTATAATTCAGCAAATAGTAAAGAATTTCCTGTTCTCTTTGAAGTTTCAAATCGAAGTGAATAAATATATTCGCTATTTTATTTTGAATTTCAATAGGAGGACATTTGAATTTATAATTGCGGTATTGCTCTGCATTGATGCCGGGCTGTCCCGATCTTGTCGATTCGAGAACTACCCATCGTTGATAACCAAGCGTTAGTGTATTTAGATACACAAAGTAACTGTTAAAATCGGGTTTTACAGAAGCCCTTATAAGGAAGCCTGCGTAATACAAATCTCCGTCACGAGAATCATAAATATAACTTTTTCCAACAGAAGCGCCTGTTCTTGCAAAAAGGATATCATTTTCCTCAACCTTGTATTTTGCTTCGGGAAGATCAGACGGAGAAACACACTCTGTAGAAATATATTTGTGCGTTGACTCATCTATATCAGTAATACGGATATATTTATGTTTTCCGTCGTATTCAGTTGCTGCGGAGTTCATACCATAATCAAAGCCACAAGCAACATCTTGCATTAAAACTGTCTGCCACTCTTCTTTGTCTAAAAGTGAAGAAAGCAACCCTCTTTTATATTTCTTGAGGTGTTCAACAAGAGTACGTTGTTTTTCGATTCGTTGATCCAAAGCCATCAAAAAATCAGCGATCTTCTCTTGTTCTGCAAGTGCAGGGATACAAGTTTTAATCGTTTCGATTTGCGGATATTTGAGATTCCACGTGTCGGATGTCATTCCTTGTGAATTCTTGCGGAACTCGTTAATCAAACGGTGAGTCTTGAACAAAGCAGCAAAGAAGCCATTAGATATGGGAATTCGAGGTTTCAGAACGGTATACGCAGGGCTGACAATTCCATCCCAAGGAGAAATGCCATTCGCGCCTTGCCACATACGCATAGAGTTATAAACCATATCACCGGCACGAACAATTTTATAGTTGCTTTTGTCCTCACTTGAATTGTCTTTACCTTCGATATCGCTACGCATTTTTACGCCATCATTCATGGTAACGGAGAGCAATTCCATATCTTCCGCGCCACGCTCTGAACGTTCGCTATAGACGTCACCGATACGCACAGTATTCCACGGTTCTGAAAAGTCCTTGAAGCGGAGCTTCGGGTACTTTTCAAGACCGTTACTTGAAGATAATACAAACCCCGTCCATCTCGTTTATGATTATTTTGAAGGAGGTGGTCAATATGACTCAAAATACCCAATTTAAGACGGTCATAAACGAATGGTTAATCTCTAAAAAGCCAACGGTTACGCCGTCAACCCACGCAAACTTCACCCTTATAGCCGAGAATCACTTGATTCCACACTTCGGTCGAACAAAGATCGGAAATCTCTCGGAAACAATGATTCAAGACTACATCTTCCATCTGCACGAAAAAGGCAGATTGGATGCATCAGGCGGTCTGACCGTCAAGACGATCCGTGATGTGATCCTCGTCTTGCGATTGACCTTGTACCACGCCTACAAAGAGCGTGCCATCCCTCTGCTCAATTGGGAGCTGATAGAGTATCCCAAAGAGTTAGGAATCAAGCGAGTGGTCTCACTCTCAAGGGAACAGGAACAAGAGCTGATCCAAGCCATCTACATGGATCTGAATCGACGAACCGCAGGCATCCTCGTGGCACTCTTTACAGGTGTGCGTATCGGCGAGCTGTGCGGCTTGCAGATGCAAGATATCTCGCTCGAAGGTAAGACGATCAACATCAACAAGACGGTGCAAAGGATTTACGACAAGAAGAAAGGAACTACATATCTTCACATCGGCCCCCCGAAAACGAAAACCTCGGCGAGAATCATACCGATACCGTCGCTCCTTTGCAATATCATCAAGAAGTTTTATACGGACAACCCTACGCACTACTTCTTGACAGGCAAGAGCAAGCCGACTGAGCCGAGAACATACCGCCAATTCTTCTCGCGCTTTATCAAGCGTAACGGTCTGCAAAAGGTGAAGTTCCATGAGATCAGGCACACGTTTGCCGTCCGAGCAATCGAAATCCCGGAATTCGATATCAAGTCGCTTTCCGAAATCCTCGGACACAAGAACGTCTCCTTCACGCTCAATGTCTACGGCAGCGCAAACATACAGCAGAAAGCAAAATGCATGAATCTGCTTAACGACCTGTTGTAACCTTCGCTCCCCCAAGATTTGGGGCGCAATAAACAAAGAATAAAGCATCGGTGAAATATCCGATGCTTTTTGATTCTAAAAAAGTTTAGTATTCCTACTAAAAATTTGTCAAAACCTCTTGTGTTTTTCCAAAAGATATGTTATAATAGTATCGCTACTAAATAGAAGTGCTACGATGACATATTTCGCATCTAAAGGAGGAACATATTTTGGCAAGAAATCGCAAGCCTACTCCAACGAAAACG
>CANBDB010000033.1 GCA_947367285.1 uncultured Clostridia bacterium
GTGACCAATTTATCAAATAAAGTATATATTAATAATCCGGCTGTCATTGAGAAAATAGCGGATAAGAATGATTTTCCAAATAATTCATAAATAGAATTGATTTTTTCAGATTTTTTAAGAATGAAATATATATTGATGCACACTATAGCAGTTGTTGATACAAAGGTACTAATTGGCGCACCGTAAATATTGATTCGGCGGTTGCCTATCAATATAAAGGATAAAGCTAGCTTGATAACCGTTCCAATTATCATACTAATAATGGGTTTCTTGACTTCTTTGTATGCGTGAAGTATAGCATTGGTTATTGTTATCATAGCGGACATAAACACCGAGACACCGAGTATTGAAAGTAGTGGAGCCGTGTATTCAATTTCGTTAATTTGAGATGCAAATATGAGTCCGAGAATTTGCTTACTAAATACGGCAACGCCAAGACCGGTAGGAAGTGCAATTAGTCCCGTCATTTTGAAAGAAATCGAAACCGCTTCCCTCTCTTTGCTTTTATCCGCTCGTTCAATAGCTGATGCGAGGAGAGGCACGAGAGGAAGTGCTATAGCCGATATTATTGTTGATGGCAAATTATAAATAGATACCGCCATGGTGCTATAGGCGCCGTAAACAGCATTTGCCTGGGCTTCGGTATATCCTATATCATTGAGCCTTCCCAATATCATAGTCATATCAATTAGCTTTGTTAGGCTCAAAATTGTTGAGCTTATTGTAATGGGCAAAGCAATTGCGAGAAGCTGTTTGGCAAGAGAAGATTTCTTTTCTTGAAAATTATCTTTTATGCTTGTTTCGTATTTGATTTTGTGAAAAAGTTTATATAGCCCAAGATATAGTAATGAAGCACCTACACCAAGAGAAAGTCCCAAAATTGCAAAAGCAGCAACCTCGGGTATGGTGCGTCCTTTATTAATCGCCATAATAGCAAAGCATAGTCCGAGAAGCAATTTGCCTAAAGCCTCGATTATTTGTGATACCGCAGTGGGCAGCATTATTTGGTGTCCTTGAAAATAACCACGAATCGCACTACTAATGCAAATCATAAATATAGTTGGCGAAATTGCAAGAATGGAATATGCTGCGGATGCATTATTGATCATATGTGCCAACTCTCTATGGAAAATACCCATTAGAAGAGTTCCTATAAGACCAATTGCAGCAAGGAGAATTAAAGAAATCTTATATATTCTCTTGATATTTTTTATTCTGTTGTGAGTAGCATTTTCAGATATGAGAATTGAAATTGCTACAGGAATACCGGTTGTAGAAATAACAAAGAAGATTGAATATATCTCGTAAGCTGAGTTGAAGTATCCCATACCTTCAGCTCCGAGATATGTCATCATAGGGATCTTATAAAATAACCCTATTATTTTTACAATAAATGTAGAAAAAGCGAGAATTGCAACACCCGAGAAAAACCGATTACCGTAATTCTTTTTCTCTTGTGGGATAGTTGACATATTCTCGCCTCCTATAAATTTTTATTTATCAATCAAAATAATGCTCGCAAATATCATCAAACTCGTATGTTAAGCGTTCAATATCAATTGTCTTAAACTCGCCATTGTGATAGAGTATATCACCATCAACCATAGTCAAAAGGACATTAAACGAATTTGCACTGTACGAGAGCGTATTGTAAGTATTAAAGCACGGTTTATTATTGATTGCATTGAGGTCTATCATAACAATGTCAGCTCTGTTTCCAACCTTAAGCTTACCGCAATCATTTCTTCCCTGAGAAAGTGCACCGTTAAGAGTTGCAAGATTTAACATTTGGGGAGCCTTTGTAGCCTCGGCATCACGGTTAACACCTTTGTGCAAAACAGAAGCAAGCTGATATTCTCTCATTATATCGAGAGTATTGTTGGATGCCGCACCGTCGGTTCCAAGAGATACGCATACACCCTTCTCAAGCAACTTGGGGAGACGCGCCACACCGCTACCAAGCTTTAAGTTGCTGGTCGCATTATGTGATACAAATGCTCCATGCTCGCGTAGGATGTCCATATCATTGTCAGTAACATAGACACAGTGTGCGAGTGTTGTTGGAGATAATAATACTCCGGTATCAAGGAAATACTCAACGGGAGTCATTCCGTGTCTTTGTATACATTCAAGGTGCTCATTCTCACTTTCAGAGGCGTGAAGTTGCATTCTAAGCCCTTGAGATTTAGTATATTCAGCTACCTCGCGAATATACCTTTCCTGATTGGTATACTCCGCATGAAGTGACATATCCATTATTAATCTACCATTATTAGCACCATTGTATTGGCTAATCCATGCGATAGATTCATTAAATCGCCAATCCCCTTTGATTGTTGAATCTTCGGAGAAGGAAACGAGAGATCTTGAGAGGTTGGCCTTAATACCCGTTTCAATAACTGATTCGGCAACTGAACCCACAAACATATACATGTCCGAAAAAGATACTATGCCGTTTTTCAACATCTCAGCGATTGCATATTTAGAAGCGACGCGAACGTTTTTGTCGTTTAGACGCTCTTCAGCAGGATATATCTTTTCGTTAAGCCAGCGAGCGAGAGGGAGATCTTCTCCAATTCCTCTGAACATTGACATTGCAGCATGACAATGGGAGTTGTAGAATCCGGGGATCAAAAGGTTTCCTTGACCGTTAATAACTTGATCATATTCCGAAGGCTTTTCCAAACCAATATACGAAATAAATGCTCCATCAGTCAAAAGATATATATGCTTATCCTCATATCCATATTCCTCAGGAATTCTTATATTTTCAAATAATATTTTCATAGAAGTCTCCTTATTTAGTGGGATTCATAGAACTTTTTGATTTCATCAATTACCTGCTCTCCCGTATTATTTTCAAGATATTCATACGGGTATTTGGGGTTAAAGTGTCTTATAATTTTTGTTGAAGCAATATTTGCGGGATAATACTCAACAAGTTTGGTTACCGCTCCTGCACCAACCGCAAGAATTGAATGAACCTCTTCCATCATGTAAATGTTGTAAAGTCCCTCGGTTCCCTCCTGAGCAAAACCAACGTTTTCGTAATTGCCTACTGTGTTCTTTTGTCTATACATATAGTAAGGAACATATCCTGCAGCTTGCGCTCTCAGCTGTGAATAATCTACACATTTGCCTGCATCACCGCCGCGTATGGAGTAAATATTTTGGTTTTGAGCGAGAATATCTGCGGCCTTTTTTACACAGAAAGTATGTACGGTAATATTTTCGGGTTCAAGAGCTATTATTTTATCAAATGTAGCCGAGAAATGCTTGAAATTATCACCGGGTAGACCTGCAATGAGGTCGGTATTAATGCATTTTATGCCGGAACGTTTAGCAATCTCAAATGCTCTATAGAACTCCTCAGTGGTGTGATTTCTGCCGATAGACTTAACGACTTGCTCATTCAGAGATTGTGGATTTACGCTAATACGTGTGATTCCATAATTGTAAGCCACAGCCAATTTTTCTGCCGTTATAGTATCGGGACGGCCGCCTTCGAGCGTAAATTCCTCAAGAGAATTTACATCCACCTTGGAATCAATTAAAGAAAGAATCTTTTCTAACTGCTCAGCAGTGAGAATGGTTGGTGTGCCGCCGCCAATATAAATTGTTTTTAGATTGAGTTTAAGCTCATTTATAGTATCCAACACTGCTGAAAGATCCTTGATAAGCTTTTCCAAATAATCAGGGATTAAGGATAAAAGCTTAGGCGTGGTATAGGATACAAATGAACAATATGAGCATCTCGATGGGCAAAAAGGTATTGAAATATACACGCTGCAATCACGGATATTGGGAGTTCCCATAATCTTTTGTTCCCTGCGTGCTATATCAGTAGCAAGAGCTGCTTTTTTAGGAATAACGAAGTAATCGTTATTGAGAATTTTTCTAACCTTAGTCTTGCTATTTCCGTTAAGAAGCATCTCCATTGCAACCTTTGAAGGTCTAACACCCGTGAGCATACCCCAAGATGGCCGATAACCCAAAAGCTCGCTACCAACCGCAAGAACAACGTTTCCGGCAGCTATCTTAGCGGTTCGTTGTTTGGTTCTTTCGGGAATAAACTCCACGTTCTTCTCTGCTTCAGCGGTTTTACCTTGATAGGTAAGAATCGCTTTGGCATAAGAGCCCGTTTCACTATTTTCCACGTGAACACTCATTACGGGAGTGTCTTCGGTTATTTCTTGATTTTCAGTGAATTTTTCACCCGGAAAGAATATCATACATAACGTTTGAACGTAGAATGAATTTATATCACCGGTTACAGTAAGTTTCATTTGTCGTCTCCTGAAATTGAGTTATTTTAAAGCATTGCTATCCATTACTATTGTGACGGGACCGTCATTTAGTATATTTACCTGCATATCCGCACCGAATCTACCGGTTTCAACGTGTCCGATTTCAGCACGCATAAGCTCCACAAAATACTCATAAAGAGGGATTGCAACCGAGGGTTCTGCTGCGCCAAAATAATCGGGTCGGTTACCCTTCTTATAATTTGCTAAAAGCGTAAATTGCGAAACAACCAATGCCTGTCCGCTTACGTCTTTAACGGAAAGATTCATTTTGCCATTTTCATCGCAAAAGATGCGAAGTTTTGCGATTTTAGTTGCAAGAAGGCGTGCATCTTGCTCGGTATCGCCTTTTGCCACACCAAGCAAGATCATAAGACCCTTTTCGCATTCGCCGCAAACTGAACCGTCTATTGTAACACTTGAATTCAGTACTCTTTGAATAACTGCTATCATAATAAATTTCCTTAAAATTAATTTACAAATCCTCTCGATACGTCGTATATACCGGGGATGGAACGCAATCTTGAAACGATTGAGCTATAGTGATCGGTGTTTTTACATCCGACCTTGAGAGATACGAGAGAGCCACCCGAGGACGTTTGCACATTGATTTGCAAAATGTCAACGCGCATATCGGCGAGTGCTACGGAGATATCCGCAAGCATACCGATTCTATCATCAACACGAAGCTGGAGATGTGCCTCGAACAAGCTTCTCTTTGCATTGGAGTCCTCATCCCAAGTAGCAGTAACCCAACGATCTGCGTATTCAGGATTATTTTTGCCTGTAATAACATTGGGACAGTCGTGCTTGTGGATAGAAATGCCATAGCCCTTTGTAATAAATCCAACAACCTTATCACCTGGTAACGGATTGCAACATTTCGCAAATTTAACACTGCATCCTGATTCTCCATCCACAATAATTCCGCTATTGGAGCGAATCTTTTTGGGTTTAGAAGTAACCATTGTCTCCTCAGTGACTACGGGCGCCACCTCAGCAGGAGCAATTATCTTGCCGACTTCATCAATAATCTTATTTCTTACCTTGGAAATCGGCAATCCGCCGTAACCAATTGTATTGTAAAGATCGTCAGCGGTCGCAAATCCGTTTCTTACCGCAACATTTTCAACAGCTTCGGTACGAATTGCCTCATTCACGATGTAACCGGCTTTTTTAATTTCACCCTCAATCATTGAGCGACCAAGGATAATATTGTCAGCTCGCTTCTCTTTCTTGAACCATTGACGAATTCTATTCTTGGCATCACTCGTTGTAACGATCTTGAGCCAATCTCGGCTCGGTCCCTTGGATGATGAGGATGTCAAGATTTCTACGATTTCACCATTTTGAAGAACTCTATCAATGGGGACAATCATACCGTTTATCTTCGCACCGATCATTTTGTGACCTACGGCACTGTGTATTGCATAAGCAAAGTCAATTACAGTTGCGCCCTGCGGAAGAGCCATAACGTCTCCCTTGGGTGTAAATACGAAGGTTTCGTCATGGAATATATCAATCTTGAGCGCCTGCATAAATTCCTCAGGGTCGCGAGTTTCGTCCTCAGTTTCAAGAAGGCGAGAAATCCACTCAAGCTTCTTATCGATTTCTTCCTTGGACTTTTCACCCGACTTATATTTCCAGTGAGCAGCCACACCGTATTCAGCTATATGATGCATCTCCCAAGTTCTAATTTGAACTTCAAAAGGAATACCGTATTTACCGATAACGGTTGTATGGAGAGATCGATACATATTCGGCTTAGGAGTAGAAATGTAGTCCTTAAATCGACCCGGAACGGAGTTAAACATCTCGTGAATTAATCCGAGTGCAGTATAACAATCGAGCTCGGTATCTACGATAATACGAAGCGCGTAAAAGTCAAAGATTTCATCAAAGCTCTTATTTTGATTATACATCTTTTTGTATATACTGTAGGCGGTCTTGATACGTCCCTCAAGCGTGAATTTGATGTTGTTTTCACGAAGCTTTGTGTCAACCATTAAACGCACGTCTTCAATAAAATGTAAGCTCTGGCCATACTTCTTTTCAATATTAGTTCTTACCTCTTCGTAGCCGATGGGGTCAATATATTTAAGACCGAGATTTTCAAGCTCTTGCTTGATTTTTTGCATACCGAGGCGGTGTGCAAGGGGTGCATAAACCTGCATTGTTTCAAGGGCGGTAATTCGTCTTTTAGCATCAGGCTTAGCATCAAGCGTTCTCATATTATGAACTCTATCGCAAAGCTTGATAAAGATAACTCTAACGTCCTTGGACATAGCAAGAAGCATTTTTCTTAATGTTTCAATGTGTGCTTCTTCTTTATCTTCAACCTTGAGAGTAACGATTTTGGTGAGTCCGTCTACAAGCATAGAAACGTCCTGACCGAAGAGCTTTTCTATTTCTTTTAAATTAGTTTTTTCTGAGCAATCTTCTACGGTGTCGTGAAGTAATGCGGCGCATATGGAATCGGTATCAAGCTCAAGACCTGCAACGATTTCAGCAACAGCTATAGGATGTGAAATGTATGCATCTCCACTTGCACGAAATTGTCCTTCATGCAATTCATTTGCGTATTCATATGCTCTTTGTATTTTTTCGATATCATATTTTTTACCCGTTGCTTTCAGCATCGTGATAAGTTTATCGATACCATTATGAGTAGTGGACATAGTAGTCTCCATTATTTTCTAATACATTGGTTTTTTAGTTTTTTAAGAATGGAAGATTTCTCAATATTAGTTTTTTCGGAATTAAAATAAATATCATACTGATATATTCCGGGGCTTACCTCTCTAACGGTGCAAATCTTCAATTCATTAAGTATATCTAAAATGATTTTTAATTTTGCTAATCTAATATGAGGTGATTTTTGAGCAGCAAGCATGTGATATATTTCCGTTTCCGTCATCATATCGTTGCCGGTTCTGAATTCCTTTCGGAGCAAAGTGTACACGGTAACAAAATCTTCACGTATCGGAATGATATCATCAGAATCGATTGATTCTCCCATATTAAAGGATTGATAAAGTGCAGTTTCATCTTTGAAATATGAAATATAATCGTCGGAGAGTTTAACATCCTGCAAAATCATTTGAACCGATTCGGTATTGTTAAACTTGTTTACTTCAAGTGTGAATAGAACGTCGATTACATCATTTTCTTTGATGTTAAGAGCTAAATATGATCTATGGAACATAACCGCATTAATTGTTTGTCCATTTTGCTCGAGCACAAATTTAGTATGATTTCCGCCGCCAATTAAATACGCTCTCAAAACCTTGAGATTTCGCATAATAAAATTGGGAGTGGGGTTCATATTGCCAAATGGCTCAAGTATGGAAAGCTCTTTGGCAAGATCAAGCGTTGCGGATGAAATATTGATTTCGCGATCCGCCTCGATTGTATAGCAAAGGTCCTCTTCGCTTAAAATTTGGTTTGCATATTCATTGATCTTTGTTCTAAAAGCATCCACATCCTTGCGTCGAACAGTTAAACCTGCCGCAAGCTCGTGTCCGCCATATTTAACTAGTGTATCCTTGGAATGGGACAAAGCATCAACCAAATTAAATCCTTTAATGCTTCTTCCCGAACCCTTGCCGAGATCAAGACCACTTTGCACGCCGTTAGCGGCACCGTCGAATGAGATAAGGATTGAGGGGAGACCGTATTTCTCCGTTACTTTTGAAGAAACGATACCAACAACTCCTTGAAGCCATTCGTCATCCTCTATTACGATTATCTTTTGAGAATTAAGATCAAGCTCGTTTTCAATCTTCTTGTAAGCTTCGTCGGCAATTTTATTTTCTTCGAGTTGTCTTTGATAGTTGATTTCGCAAAGCTCGTAAGCAAGCTCCCAAGCGGTGTCAACGTCCTCAGCTAACAACAATTCAACCGCTTTAGATGCACTGCTTATGCGACCGGCAGCATTAATTCGTGGTGCGATAGTGAATCCAATATACGTTGAATTGATTTTTCTCTGTTTCTCTGCCTTGGGTTTATTGTCGGGCACAACGGCACGAACATTTGGATTTGAACCCAAGCTTGCAGCTTCCATAAGTGCAAGAAGTCCAATGCGCTTTGTTTTTGTTATCATTTCCAAGCCGAATTTGACGATAATTCGATTTTCGTCAATGATTGGCATAACGTCAGCAATAGTACCAATTGCCGCCAAATCGGCAAATCGGTAATAAATAGATTTCACGGCTTCGGCTTCGTTGCTTCGGTCTCCGAAATTGATAATTTCGAAGGCGCAAATAACCTTGAAAATTACACCAACACCCGCCAATGATTTAAAAGGATACTGACAATCGGATTGATGTGGGTTTACAACTGCAACTGCATCCGGGAGTATTTCTTGGCACTCGTGATGGTCGGTAATTACTATATCAATACCAAGTGATTTAGCATATTCCGTTTCGTCAACGGCAGTAATACCGGTATCAACAGTGATGATGAGTGACACGCCTTTATTATATAGCAGGTTAATCGCCTCTCGGGACAATCCATAGCCTTCCCCAATTCTATTAGGGATATAATATCCAATGTCTGCACCGAGATTATGTAGATAAAGATAAAGCATTGTAACGGAGGTTACTCCGTCAACGTCATAGTCGCCGAAAATTGCGATTCTCTCATTGTTTTCAAGAGCTTCGGAAATTCTAGCAACCGCCTTCTCAACATCCTTTAGTAAAAGCGGTGAGTGCATCACTACGTCATTAAAGTTCAAAAATTTTGATGCGTCCTCGGCAGTATGAAAACCGCGATTATAAAGAAGGGATGCAGAAATTTCCGATATATTATTCAATTTTGCAATTGTAGAAACTGCTTCGCGTGCTTGCGCGGTGTCAGTATATCTTGTGGACCAAACGGTCTTTTTATTATTCATGCGTTCCCTCCTTTCATAAATTTAGTTAGGTTTATATTTGTTCATTATGCTGAGCGCGACCTTAATTCCGTCCACGGCTGAACTCATTATGCCACCTGCATATCCTGCGCCCTCGCCACATGGATAAATATGTGGGTTGGATATGGACTGCATTGATTCATTTCTAATAATTCTGAGTGGCGCAGATGTCCTGGTCTCAACAGCTGTTAGCACCGCATCATTTGCGGCAAATCCTTGAATTTTTCTATCAAAAATTGAAAATCCCTCTCGAAGTCTTGTAGTTACGAAATCGGGCAAAACAGTTGAGAGGTCGGCAACGGTTGTTCTATTTCCGTAGCCATATGATGGTGTGATTCTCGATGGTGAGTTTTTAACCTTACCACTCATAAAATCACCCATAAGTTGGATGGGTGCATAATAATCTCCACCGCCCGCGATGTACGCCTTTTTTTCTAAATCTTCCTGGAAGATTATACCTCTTAATGGATCATTTCCAAAATCGGATGTATTTACTGATACGTTTACGGCACAGTTCGAATTCTTTCCGTCACGAGCATGAAAACTCATACCGTTTACACAAACACCATATTCTTGTGATGTTGCAGGTACAACTTCTCCGCCCGGGCACATACAAAAGGTATATACTCCACGGGTTCCTTTGGTGTCGGAGAGATTATATTCAGCAGGCCCTAACTTCGGATCTCCTGCAAAATCACCGTAGAGAGCTTTATCGATATCCTCTCGTAGATGTTCAATTCTTACGCCAACGGAAAATGGCTTGGGCTCTATAGTGAAATTCTTATTGATTAGCATTCTATAAGTGTCACGTGCACTGTGGCCAATCGCAAGCACAATCGCGTCGGTTGTAAAGTTGCCTTTGGTTGTAATAACCTCGATTGTATTGTTATTGATTCTAAGCTCGTCCATGCGACATCTATAAATTACAGTTCCGCCGAGTTCCTCTATTCTTGAGAGAATATTATTAACTACATTTCTGAGAATATCAGTTCCTATGTGAGGCTTTGCTTTAGTGAGAATCTCGGAGGGTGCGCCAAATTCTACAAATCTACGTAGGATGTATGAGCACTTTGAATCATTAATTCTGGTGGTAAGCTTTCCGTCGGAAAAAGTTCCTGCTCCCCCTGCCCCAAATTGTACGTTTGACTCGGTATCGAGTATACCATGGGAAGCAAATTGCTCCATTGCGTTTACGCGATCTTGAACATTGTCACCGCGGTCAATAATGATGGGATTGTAACCGTGTTCGGCAAGAAGCAAGGCACAAAACATACCTGCAGGGCCCATTCCAACAACAATGGGACGATTGTTTATGGTTTCATCGCCATAGATTGGAATTATTTCCTCTTCGGTCATTAATTTTAACTTTGAAGAATCCTTTAGCTTTATTGTGGAATACGTTTCAGCGAGCACGGAATATACAAGCAGGATATTTTTCTTATCTCGTGCATCAATAGACTTTTTGAATATGGAATAAGCAAAAGAGTTTGAATTTAATCCATCTTGTGAGACGATTTTTTTAGCTTTGCTAATCGCAGTGCTTTCGCTTTCGTGTAGCGAAATTTTAATATTTTGAATAAGTAACTTTGTCATTACTATTTGTTTGATGGGTTAGTTAGTTGAAGGACTACCTCATTTGTTTCACTGTGATAATTATCAGGAAGCTCAAATGTTATTACAGTATCTTGATTATACAAGTCAAATTGGGCACGATCAATTGTTACATTGATGTTTCTGGTTTGAGTAATAAGGGATTGCTCTCCATATACAACTATTTTAGCCGAGCTCTTGGATAACTTGTCGCCTTCATTAGCATTTTCCAAAATAAAGTTAACAATAACAGTTTTTTCAATTACCGGATCGTCAACATACAAAGCATAGCACCAAAATATAAAAGCTGCTACAAGACATACGATAAAAATTAATACATCTACAAAACGCAATCTAAATTTACCATGGTTCTCATTAGAAGAATCAATATCATTTATTGAATAATCATTGTAATTTGTACTCATTCGTTATTGTCCCCCTTCTTCATGAATTTGCGTCTAAGTTTGGATTTTTTAGAATCCTTTTCGTTTGTGTTGGGAAGCAAGAGATTGCTCAATTCCTTTTGAAGAGATTTGTAGCTGTAATTTTGCTTCAACTTTCCATCGTAGACGATGGAGATTTTACCTGTTTCCTCAGAAACCACAACTACTACAGCATCACTAATTTCACTGATGCCAATAGCTGCGCGGTGACGAGTGCCCATGTTTTCATCAATTTCCTCATTTAATGAAAGAGGCAAGAAGCAACCCGCGGAAAATACGCGATAGTTTCTTAAAATAACTGCGCCATCGTGGAGAGGAGCTTTGTTATAGAATATGTTTTTGAGAATTTGAGATGAGAGCTGAGCGTTTATGATAGTTCCTGTTTTTATATGCTCACCGAGTTTTGTTTCGCGTTCAATAACAATGAGTGCCCCGGTCTTTTCGAGAGATAGATCACAAGCTGTTTCAGTAATTACTGATATTGCGTTGCTAATATAGGATACACTCTTGGTGTCGGAGGACATATGTTTTATGTTCGAAATAGGTGCGTTTCCGATTTTTTCAAGCGCAGATCGAAGCTCGGGCTGGAACATGATGATTATCGCTATAATTCCCGCCTGTGTAAAGTTTTGGAAAATGAAGGACATAGCCTTCATATCAAAGTATCGGCTAAAGAACATTATAACAACAATGAATAATAATCCCAGTGCCAATTTTGCAGCTCTTCTGTTGATAATAAACTTGAACAACAAAAAGAATACACAAGCAAGGATAAGGATGTCTAAAACATCTCTAAGCCCTATGTGTTGTAATCTTAACAATACATGCATTTCCAAAAGACGATAAAGATCTCTGGCTATATTCATAATCTGATCCATAAATTGTTCTCCTTTACGAAATCATTAAAATTTGAAAAATGTATAATTAGGCATAATATTTAATTCTCCTTATAGTATATCAT
>CANBDB010000034.1 GCA_947367285.1 uncultured Clostridia bacterium
TGCGATGAAGGGCCGAAGCCCTTCATCGCTTGATTTAGTGGCTGATTATTTAGAAAATATTAGTTGTTTAATTATTTTTATTATTTAATGGATTCTTCCAATTTCTTGATATCTGTCATGCCGCGATACAATTCGCCAAAAGCACTATTATTGTAGCAGTTAACTGCAAGAGTGTCTATACCAACGCGCTTACCGTTTGCATAGTTGATATCCTTACCCATGGGTACATTGATAGGTGCGCTTTCCATAGCGTCTATAAATCCTTCCCAAGTGAGTGTCTGGCCACTCATACGTGTAAGACCCTGACAGAATACGTTTGCTGAAACGTAACCAGCCATTACATAGCTTTCAAGATACATTGCACTAATACCGTCTTTAGCCCATTCCTGATCGCCAAAGTAGATCTCCAAAAGAGCACCAACGGTGGGATCGTCAAGTTGGAAAAGAGGGTTGCCCATTGCCTGGTCATAAAGGGACAATACTCTTACGAATTCAACGTAATCGTTCCAGCCCTTGTAGCTTGTGTCAGGCATTGCACCGCTGTGAAGCCATGCGTTTCCGTAAACCTCACGTGTTTCTGTCATAACGCCACCGAGAATAAGTCCGCCCATAAGTGTGGGGTTAGCACTTACATAGGAAGTAAGAATCTTTACGTTATCATAACCAACTGTTACAAATGTAGTAGCAATATTGGGGAAACCATACTGGTTTGCAGCAATGATAACTACGTCACATCCTGCCTCTTTAAGTGCTGTTACCTCTGCAGTATAGTTTGCAGCATTTGCAGCCGCTGATGTATATGTCACCAAAGATCCCTTGCCGAGCTTTTCAACTTCAGCTTTAATACCTGCAAGCATACCCTTACCTGCGTCATCAGTTGTGGAGATAACGCCAAGCTTCTTTGCACCAAGACCACCTGCTTCAACAGGTGCGAATGCTGTTGCTACCATGTGCTGACCCTCTGTATCGTAGATGGGCTGTACAGTCATAACGTTTCTTTCGGTATTATAAAGGTCGGATGCGCCTGTAACACCGTATACCATGGGAATACCGATTTCTTCAAGATAGTCCATAGTTGCACCAACAGTGTTTGTACCAAAGTGTCCTACGAGTGCAAATACCTTATCCTCTTCAACGAGTTTCTTGGTAAATGTCTTACCCTTTGTGCCGTCAAAGCCGTCATCGTAATGAGTAAACTGGATAGTGTACTTATTGCCGTCTGCATCCTTGTATGCATCAGCATAGAGTGTATTATAGTACCAGAAGTATGCTTCCTGACCATAGTTAAAAGGTTCACCTACAGAAGCCATAGAGCCAGTAGTAGCAGCAGTGTTACCAACGTGGATGATGTGGTTTTCTGTGTCAATACCCTGAGCAACAGTTGTTTCATTACCATCACAAGAAACGAGGCCGAGAAGCATCGTTGCAATAAGTGTGAGAGCAACTACGAGAGTGAGTGTTCTTTTCATATTTTTTCTCCTTTTTTCTTTTTATGTTAAAACTTTTGCCTTAATCATCATTTTGCTTTTTAGCCACCGAGATATGCGTCTATGAGTTTTTTGTTTGTAATGAGCTCGTTTGCAGGCCCTTCAAGACCTATCTTTCCAAGCTCTAATACATAGCCGTAATCCGCAATTTTGAGAGTTTGAAGCGCATTTTGTTCTACGATTAGAATGGTAGTTCCCTCATCACGTATTTTAACAAACGCCTCAAAAATCTCTTCTATGATGAGCGGAGCAAGTCCTAAGGATGGCTCATCAAGTAGCAAAATTTTGGGATCGGACATAAGCGCTCTTCCGATAGCCACCATTTGCTGTTCGCCGCCTGAAAGAGTATTTGCGGTTTGATGCGCGCGTTCCTTTAATATTGGGAAAAGGTTATAAACTCTTTCAAAATTTGCTTTCAGCTGTTCCTTTGCCGAAACCTTTACTCCGTTGACAACCTTTGTCTTTAAGCCATAAGCGCCAACCTTAAGGTTTTCTTCAACGGTAAGCTCGGGAAACAAAAGCCTTCCTTCGGGAGACTGTGTGATGCCTTCCTTGGAGATTTTATAAGTGGGAATGCCCGATATATTCTTACCGTCAAGAACTATGCTTCCCTCCGAGGGTTTAATAATACCCGATATAGCTCGAAGAGTTGTAGTCTTACCTGCTCCGTTTGAACCAAGAAGTGCTACAATTTGTCCCTTTTCAACGTTAATATCTATTCCCTTGAGGGCTGTAATAAAGCCATAAGAAACTTTAAGATTTTTAATTTCTAATAATGCCATTATTCCCCTCCTACTCCAAGATATGCTTCCTGCACCTCTTTGCTTGCCTGAACCTCGGCAGGTGTGCCGTCGGCAAGTTTTCTACCAAAGGATATTGCACAAATGTGGTCGCAAATGTTCATAACCAAGCTCATATCGTGCTCTACCAAAAGTATTGTGCAGCCAAGCTCCGTACGGATTTTGTTAATCAATGCAGCAAGGTCCTTTGTTTCGGACTCATTAAGTCCTGCTGCAGGCTCGTCAAGAATGATGAGCTGAGGGTTACACATAAGCGCTCTCGCTATCTCGATGCGCTTAAGCACACCGTAGGGCAAGCCCCAAGCAAGACGATCGCGGTATGAGTAAAGATCCATATAGTTGAGAATCTTGTCCGCTCTTGCTGTGATCATTCTCTCCTCTCTTCTAAGCAAGGGCAAGTGAAGCATTTGCACGAAGAGATTGCTTGAATAATGTCTTGTGGCAGCTATAAGAAGGTTGTCAAGCACGCTAACCTCTTTTACTACCTCAATGTTTTGGAAAGTTCTTGATATTCCCTGAAGCACGATATCGTGTACTTCAAAATCGGTAAGAGAAATAACTTCCTTATCCTTAGTAGCAAAGTGAATTTCTCCGCCCGTGGGCTTATAGAACTGTGTGATACAGTTAAATACTGTAGTTTTACCTGCACCGTTGGGGCCGATAAGACCGAATATTTCGCCTTTCTTTACTGTGAAATTAAGGTCATCAACCGCCTTAAGACCACCAAAGTACATTTTAAGTCCCTTAACCTCAAGAAGTACGTCATCAGGAAGCGTGTAAGCCGCCGGCGAATTTTTCTTGAGCTCCGCAATTTGCGCGGAAATCTTTGAACGCTTTGCCTCAAGCTTTGCTGCGTGAGCCGCCTGTTTTGCGCCATACTTTTCGTCAAGTTCCTTCTTCTTTGCGCTATACTGTGCGTCAAGCTCAGCCTTGAGCGCGTCATAAGGTGCCGTATCAGTCACATTGTTTTTAGCAAGGAAGGCTTGCTTTTTAGATTCGAGAGCTGCTATATACTTAGCTCTCTTTTCGTTAAGTGCCTTCATTTCGGCACTTCTCTTTTCAAGAACTGCGCTGTAATCCTCTCCCGCTGCAACTGCCTTAAAAATAGCTTTAACCGCACTGTGATTGATTTTTCTTTGGCTCATATATGCACGAACATCATATTTTTGAAGCTTTGCTTCAAGCTCAGATTGTGCATACCCTTCTTTATCGCAAGCCAAAAATGCGCTCTTTTCAAGCTTCTTATTGGCGGAAGCAATAAACTTATTTAATTCTTTTTGTTTTTTGGACTCATATATTTCAGTAAGTCCGATAAGCTCCTCGGAAAGCCAGTCATAGCTTTGACGGAGCTTTACAAGCTTTGTGTGATTGGAGTGGTTTTTATCCAAGATCTTTGCCATAAATACCCTCCTTAATCTTTTGTTTACGGCTTGCGAGCTTATACTTTAATTCAAGTGCAAGCTGTGCAAGTCCACCGGGGTAGAACATTACTACCACAATTACCAAAATTCCACAGAACAAAGTAATAAATGTGGGATTCTCGTTAAAGAAAGGAATATCCTGCAAGAACATCTGGTCAATACCGTAGATGATGAACATACCACCGATTGTTCCCCATATTGATTTCATACCGCCAATAATTACCGCCCCGAGAACGTTTAACGACATTGAAAGTGTGAAAAGATTTCCCATTGAGTTACTTACATAGCGAATATAGAGCATGTACATAAAGCCTGCTATGGATGCGTATATAATGGAAATCGTAAACGCCATAAGGCGATATTTCATAAGTGACACGCCAAATGCCTGCGCCGCTGAAGTACTGTTCTTCATGGCAAGCATTGCACGTCCCGTGGGGCTGTTCATAAGGTTTTGTGTTACAAACATCAATATGAACAAGATAACTACTATACCGTAATAAATTACGTCAGTTTTGAGCTTGATGGACTCGATTCCCAAAAGTGTTATTTGAGTACCCTTGATTTTGATTGTATCGCAAAGCGCTGAAAGCAATTCCTTGATGATCTCGGAAATACCAAGCGTTACGATAGCAAGATAAATACCCTCGATACGAAGGGATATGTAACCAACCGCTATACCGATAACTACGGCAAAGAGTATTGCTACAATAAAGCCAATTCCGATTGTAAGTCCCCACTCAGCAAGGCAATAATATGCGCTGTATGAGCCTATTGCGATAAAGCCTGCCGTACCGAGAGAGGCAAGAGCGGAATATCCAAGCAAAAGACAAAATCCAAGTCCAACTATACAGAAGATAAGTGTACTTCCCACTGCGTTTACAAAGCTGGAGCCGATAAGTCCTGCCTTTGATAGCGCTTGGATCAAAATCATTACAACTGCGAACACCGCAAAAGAGAATGTCGGGCGCTTGATAAGTTTCCCCCAAAGCTCCGCGCCTTGGCGCTCGCTCTCCTGCTTAAGAAGAGAGTCAGATAAATATTTATTCATTCTATTACTCATATCTTACACCTTCTTAACAAGTTTCTTTCCAAACAAGCCCTGCGGTTTCCAAAGAACCAAGAGCATTACTATCAAATATACTATTGCGGATTTCCAAGTTGAAAGCTCGGGCATATGAATGCACAAGCATCCAACCAAAATATTAAGTCCGTAGATGATCACTGCACCGAATACCGGGCCGTGGAAGGTAGCAAAGCCACCAAGGATGCCTGCAAGGAATGCGTTTATCTGTGTGGTTGTCATAACGTAACCGTTTGAAAGAGTTACATTACCTATATATATAATAGCTGCAACTGCACCAAAGGCACCTGCTATTCCCCAGGAAATAGCTGTGATAACCTTTGTATTGATACCCATCATTCCCGCAACGATTTCGTTGGACGCGGTCGCTCTAACCGAAAGTCCCCATTTGGATTTTTGCAAAAGCAAAAATACCGCTGCGAGTAAAATAATTGTTATTGCAACACCGATTATAGTGTTATACTGAATAAATATTTCACCAATTTGCAAGCCCTGTGTTAAATGTATGAACGGAAATGCAGGTACTGCTTCCATTTTCGCAACCGAAAATATGAACGGGATAACACCGATAATTATCGAGATAAGTCCCATTGTGATAATTTGCTTACCGAGAGAGTTTACGTATCGTCCGTTACGGAAGATGAGCACGTCTATCGCTACGCCAACAATAAAGGCAACGAGTACACCAACGATGGCTACCATCCAAATGGGATAACCGTTTTTCATGGATAATTCCACCGCAACGTATGCACCGATGGCGGAAATAACGCCCTGCGCAAAGTTTGTCGTATAGCTCGTCTTAAATATCAACGTAACCGCAAAGGTTGCGAGAATACCTGCACACATTGACGGAAGTACTCCGAGCAATATTTGCAAATAAGAGTTAATTGGCATTAATTTTCACCCCACTGAATGATATTTGCTGCCCAGGTATAACCGATACCTGCTGCAATCATACATACAGTGTCGCCATCCTTAACCTTACCCTCTTTAAGCGCAAGCTCAAGAGAAAGAATCTGGTCGATCTGACCAATGTGACCGTAGTCCTCAAGGTAAATGGACTGATCCTCGCGAAGTCCGAGGTCTGCAAGCATTGCCTTATGACCGCTTCTCTTGATGTGAAGGATGCTAAGATAGTCAATATCCTCACGAGTCTTACCGGATTTACGGAGAGCCTCATCTATGCAGTGATACCAGTTAGGCATTGAAACTGTATTAAGAAGTCCCTTCATCTTGGGGGAGTCCATAAGACGAAGCATACCGAATTCCTTATAGTTTTCGGGAGTTACGGGTTCAATAATACCACCAACCTTGGAGCCGCAAGTATGAACAACGCTACCGTCACTCATAAGATGTGTTCCGAGGAGAAGGTTCTTGTTATAATTCTTCTTAAGAAGGATTGCGCCACCGCCCGCGCCGAGGTTGAACATAAAGGATACACCGCTATCAGTGTAGTCGATGAAATCACAGTTACGGTAACCACCGCATACAAGCACGGTATTGATTTCGTCGTCGGCAATGAGCATATCCTTTGCTATCTTCATAGCGGATACGCAAGTGCAGCAACGGTTTTGTACGTCGATACCCCACGCGTTCTTAGCGCCGATTCTATCCTGAACGTAGCACGCGGATGTGGTGAGGGGATATTCCTTCCACTCCTCAGTGATACAAAGGATAACGTCGATCTCAAGAGGATCTACGCCTGTGTTCTCAAGGCATTTGAGAGCCGCGAGAGCGCCCATTTCCTGAGTGCCGTCGCAAAGCTCCTCAGAGGGCATATACTTTTGATTGATGCCGAGTTTGCTTCTAACCGCATCCTCGCTCCAAACGCCACCTGTAGCGTCTGAAATTTCTTTAGCTGTCATTATTTTCTTGGGTAAGTATGTACCTACGCCAACTATTCCTACGTTTACCATTTGAAATTCCTCCAAATTATTTTTGTAGCTATAAATTAAAGTCTCATACCGCCGTTTACGGAAAGAACGTGACCTGTTACGTAAGACGCGTCGTCACTTGCAAGGAAGAGAGCCGCCTTTGCAATTTCCTCGGGCTGACCGAGACGTCCAAGCATTGTAAGTCCTGCGAACTTCTTGAGAAGCTCCTCGGGAACTGTCTTCATCATATCAGTCATAATGTAACCGGGAGCGATTGCATTGCATCTTACGGGAACGCCCTTGCGAGCAAATTCCTTAGCCCAGGTCTTTGTAAGACCGATTACGCCTGCCTTGGATGCCGCGTAGTTAGCCTGACCGATATTGCCGTACTCACCAACTACGGATGAGATATTGATGATGGAGCCGCCACCGATTTCTTCCATATAAGGACCTACGTATCTTGTAAGATTGAAAACGCCCTTGAGGTTGATGTCGATAACGAGATCCCACTGATCGTCAGTCATCTTTCTTGTCATGGAGTCGCGAGTGATACCTGCGTTGTTAACAAGAATGTCGATTCTGCCGTATTTTTCCTTTACGTATTCAAAGAAATTCTTGCACGCTTCACCGTCAGTTACGTTGAGCTGATAAAATTCAACGTTCTCGTTCTCATAAGTGAGGGGCATCATATCAACTGCTACAACCTTTGCTCCCTCTCTTGCGAATGTTTGAGCCATTTCGCCGCCAAGTCCCTTAGCGCCGCCTGTTACGATTGCTACTTTATTTTCAAGTCTCATAGTGCTAAATTCCTTTCATTATTAAATATTTTTAAGTACAACTGCAGTACCCATACCGCCACCGATACAAAGAGATGCAACACCGTATGTCTTGCCGCTCTTCTTAAGCTCGTGAGCGAGGGTTACGATAATTCTGTTTCCGCTTGCGCCTACGGGATGACCGAGTGCGATAGCGCCGCCGTTTACGTTGCAACGGGAAACGATATATTCGGGATCAACTCCGTGTCCCTCGGAGAGAAGCTTAACTACGCCGAGTGACTGAGCCGCGAATGCTTCGTTAAGCTCAAAGAGCTCGATCTCGTCGATCTTCATACCTGCGTTCTTGAGCGCGTTGGTTACCGCGGGAACGGGGCCAAGTCCCATTACGTCGGGCTCTACACCGCCCTGACCAACTGCAACGATCTCCGCCATAGGTGTAAGACCGTATTTTTCAACTGCCGCTTCGCTTGCGATAACGCAGAAGGAAGCACCGTCATTGATACCTGACGCGTTACCTGCGGTAACTGTGCCGTCGGGCTTGAATGCGGGACGAAGTGTTCCAAGCTTTTCAAGAGTAGTTGCGCGGTTGATGTACTCGTCCGTGTCAAAAACTATCTCTTTTCTACCCACCTTAACGGTGAGAGGAACGATTTCGTCTACGAATTTACCTGCATCCTGAGCTGCTATTGCTTTCTTTTGTGAATTGATAGCGAACTCATCCTGCTGGTCTCTTGTAATGCCGTATCTTTCCGCTACGTTTTCAGCGGTGATACCCATGTGCATATTACCAAAAGCATCGGTGAGGGAGTCGATGAGCATGTGGTCAACGAGCTTCATCTCGCCCATCTTATTGCCACTTCTTACTTTACCCGGAACAAGGTAGGGTGCGCCGCTCATTACCTCAGTGCCGCCTGCGGCAATGAGGTCTGCCATACCTGCTCTGATAGCGGTGTATGCGTTCATAACCGCCTTCATACCGCTTCCGCACACCATATTAAGTGAGTAAGCGGGAATTTCAACCGGCACGCCTGCACCGATTGCTACCTGACGTGCAGGACCCTGCTTTACTCCTGCGGGAAGAACGTTACCTACGATAACCTCATCAAGCCACTCGGGCTTAACGTTACCTGCTTCAAGCGTTGCTCTGAGAACATCAGCACCGAGCTTAGTGGGGGAAACGTCTTTAAGTGTGCCGAGCATTGTGCCGATGGCACTTCTCTTTGCACTTACTAAATAGATCTTATTCATTGGTCATCTTCCTTTCATATTTTAATATATAGAATGAATAAAAAAAGTCAATTTTATTATTTGTTTTGTATCGAATGAGGAAATTCAGCTCCGTAGGGGAGGATATTATCCTCCCACCACGAATGACCGTTCAATACAAATTAATTATTCAAGAATTTTATTAAGATTCTTAAATACTGCTTCAGCGTCAGCTACGATACCAAGGTTAGCAACCTTAAAGATGGGTGCGTTCTTATCGTTATTAACTGCAACGATGAACTCGGACTCTTCCATACCTGCAAGGTGCTGGATAGCGCCGCTGATACCGAATGCGAGATATGCCTCGGGGCGAACAGTCTTACCTGTCTGACCAACCTGACGAGCGTGCTCAACAAGGCCTGCGTCAACAAGTGCACGGGATGCGGAAAGAGTTCCACCGAGCTTGCCTGCAAGCTCACGAGCGCTGTCAAGGTTCTTAACACCACGGCCGCAAGAAACAAGGATCTTAGCTTCCTCGATATTTGCCTCAGCCTTTTGGCTCTTAACCTCTTCAAGAACGGTTACTGCAAATTTGGAGGTGTTCCATTCGATTTCTTCAACTACTACTTCACCTGTGCGAGTTGCATCTGCCTCAAGCTTCTTCATAACGCCGGGACGAACCGTGCTCATCTGAGGACGGTGGTCGGGACAAATGATTGTCGCAAAGAGGTTGCCGCCAAACGCGGGTCTTGTCATGAAGAGATTGCCATCTTCATCCATCTCAAGCTTTGTGCAGTCCGCTGTAAGACCTGTTTTAAGGCGAGCGGAAAGACGGGGAGCGAGGTCACGTCCGATGCTTGTAGCACCGAAGAGGATTACGCTCGGCTCATATTTTTTAGCAATTTGTGTAACCGCCTGTGCGTAGGGCTCGGTTACAAATTTTTCAAGATTTTCGTGGTCAACTACGTAAACACCGTCAGCACCGTGAGCGATAAGCTCCCCTGCCTTATCAGTTACGTTGTGACCGAGGAGGATGGCGTTAACCTTTTCGCCTGTTTTTTCAGCGAGCTCACGCGCAACACCGAGAAGCTCAAGAGCTACGCCCTGAAGCTGACCGTCACGCTGTTCGCAGAATACCCAAATATTCTTTGCCATTTTCTTTTCCCTCCTTATTAAATAAGATGACGCTCTTTGAGTGCATCCGCGATTGCCTTTGCGGCACTTTCGGGATCGAGCTCAAGAGTTTCAATTGTCTTGTTGAACTGCTTTGTTGCGGTGGACTTAACCTTTGTGGGTGAGCCGCCGAGACCGATATCCGCCTTGTCAAGATCAAGGTCGGCAAATGTGATGATACCAATTTCCTTTTCATCCTGCGCTACGATATCCCAAACGTTCATGTATCTGGGCTTAGCGAGAGAGGAAAGAACTGTTACAAGGCACATGCCGGAAACCTTAAGTGTTTGGTATCTATCCTCAAATTCACGCTTAACGATAAGTGCGCCGCACTCCTCACAGTAGTCAATAGCTGCTGCGTATGTAATTTGAGGAATACCGAGATGCTCAGCGATCTGAGGACCAACCTGAGCTGTGTCACCGTCGATAGCCTGACGTCCGCAGAATACCACGTCCGCACCGAGCTTTCTGATAGCTGCTGCGATAATTGTGGATGTTGCGAGTGTGTCGGAGCCTGCGAATGCTCGGTCAGTAAGAAGGAACGCTTCATCAGCACCCATAGCAAGTGCTTCGCGGAGTGCCTTTTCAGCCTGCGCGGGGCCCATTGTGAGAACTGTTACTGTAGCGCCAACCTTTTCCTTGAGTTGAAGAGCTGCCTCGATAGCAGTCTTGTCATCGGGGTTGATGATACTGGGAACACCGTCACGTTTAAGTGTATTTGTTACGGGATCAATTTTAATTTCTGTGGTATTAGGTACCTGTTTGATACAAACTATAATTTTCATTTTCACTCAACCTCACTTTCTAAGAAGCGCGCCGGAGATAACCATTCTCTGTACCTCACTTGTGCCCTCGTAAATTTCAGTGATCTTTGCGTCGCGCATCATTCTTTCAACGGGATACTCACGAGTATAACCGTAGCCGCCGTGAAGCTGAACTGCCTTTGTTGTTACGTACATTGCTGTTTCAGCTGCAAAGAGCTTTGCCTGTGCAGCATTTACGGAAAGTGTGGGAAGCTTGTTCTGCTTTGCGTTTACTGCCGCATATACAAGTCCCTTAGCCGCTGCAACGCGAGTTGCCATATCAGCAAGCTGGAACTGTGTGTTCTGGAAGGCGGAAATGCTTCTGCCGAACTGCTTTCTTGATTTAACGTATGCAACGGTTGCGTCAAGAGCGCCCTCAGCGATACCAAGTGCCTGAGCAGCGATACCGATACGTCCACCGTCAAGTGTCTTCATGGCGATCTTAAAGCCGTCGCCGCGCTTACCAAGAAGGTTTTCCTTGGGAACCTTTACGTTGTTGAAGATAAGCTCACATGTGGAAGAACCGCGAATACCCATCTTCTTTTCCTTCTTACCAACGGAGAATCCCTCAAATGCGGACTCAACGATGAATGCGCTCATCTCGGGGCCCTTGGGTGTCTTGCCGGTAATTGCAATGATAATGTAAGTGGACGCATAGCCCGCATTTGTAATGAAGATTTTGCTACCGTTGAGAAGGTAGTGGTCTTCCATTTCAACCGCTACTGTCTGCTGGTTAGCTGCGTCAGTACCTGCGTTGGGCTCGGTGAGACCGAATGCACCGATCTTTCTACCGCTTGCAAGGTCGGGAAGATACTTTCTTCTCTGCTCCTCGTTACCGTACTCAAGAATGGGTGCTACGCAAAGTGACATGTGTGCGGACAAGATAACGCCCGTTGTACCGCAGTGCTTGGAAAGCTCCTCTACCGCGGAGATGTACATGGGATAGTCACTGCCTGCTCCGCCGTATTCACGGGGAACGATGATGCCCATAAGTCCCATCTTTGCCATCTTTTCAACAGTTTCAGCGGGGAAACGCTCAAGCTCGTCAACCTCTTCAGCAAGGGGCTTAACCTCGGTTTCAGCGAAATCCCTGATCATCTGTTCAAACAGAATTGATTTGTAATTTGCCATTTGTTTTTCCTCCTTGGGCGAGAGCCTTTGTGCCAATGCTCCCTACCCTATTATGTTAAAATTGTTTTTTTGTCATTTTTTGTGTGCATTTGTGCGCAAAGCATCGCGCTGCGAAGGAGAACTCCCTCAGCCAAATGAAATCTAATCATTAGCCTTCCCCTGAGGGGAGGGGGACCGCTCGCGGTGGATGAGGGGATCGCCATTTAGTTTGCGCTAAATGTTTTATCCACTCAAGGGGAACTCCCTCCGTCTGCCTTCGGCATCCACCTCCCTGTCGTAGGGAGGCTTGGATTACTTGCCTCACGATACGGCGACGCACAAATGATATTGTACCCCCTCACACCGTAGGGGTCGACGGTCTCACTGCGGTTCGGTCACGCTCGGAGAAAAACAACACACCGTGTTGTTTTTTAAGATCCTC
>CANBDB010000035.1 GCA_947367285.1 uncultured Clostridia bacterium
ATATAAATATCATTGACAACATACACAATATATGTTAAACTGATATCAATAAATCCGCGCGGTGATACCGGGTGGAAAAAATAACGCAGTGATACTGCAAGAAAAAGGAGAATATTATGGATTTCGTTAGAGGTATAGCCATATTTTTAATGGTTCTTCTGGTGATTATGATTCCAGTAAACATCGTTGTTGGCATGTTCGACAACACAATCGCACTTCTTTTGCCCGGAAATAGATTCTGGGAACTTAAGAATGCGGATCCCAACGCCATGTATTTTAAGGGCGACTACGCAACAGAGGCAGAAAGAATTGCTGCCGGTAGAGAGCTTTGCTATCAGATTGAGGCTGAGGGCGCAGTTCTTCTTACCAACAACGGAGCACTTCCCCTCGCTGCAGGCTCAAAGGTTTCCACACTTTCCGTTAACTCCGTTGACCTTACCTACGGTGGTACAGGCTCCGGTAACGTTGACGCTTCCAAGGCTGACAACTTGAAGGCAGCTCTTGAAAAATCAGGCTTCACAGTAAACGAAACTCTTTGGAACTGGTACGGAAGCGATGAAGCTAAAGGTCTTATGGATGAGGTTTCTTCCGGCGAAGGCAAGGGCGAAAGCGCAGTTCTCGCAGGACAGGCCCCCATTCTCGAAATTGACCCCGCAAAGTATCCTGAAAACGTAAAGAACTCCATCTCCGAATACGATGATGCAGTTATTATCACATTCTCCCGTGTTGGCGGCGAGGGCTACGACCCCTCCTTCCCTGGTTATGAAGGTAACGCTGACGCACAGAACTACCTCGAGCTCAATGCTAACGAGAGAGCGCTTCTCCAGTATGCTTCCGATCTTAAGACAGCCGGCAAGATCAAATCCATCGTAGTTCTTATCAACACCTCCAACGCACTTGAGGTAGACTTCCTTAAGGAATACCCCGTTGACGCTTCCCTTTGGGTGGGCGGTCTCGGCATCGCAGGTACAAACGCAGTTACCGATATTCTTGCAGGTAAGATTAACCCCTCCGGTAGCCTTGTTGACACATACTGCTACGACAACTTCACATCTCCCGCAATGATCAACTACATCGCTCAGCAATACATTCTTGCTGAGGGTGTTGAAATTCCCGCTGATATCTCCACATATATGGTATATCAGGAAGGCATCTACGTAGGCTACAAATACTACGAAACACGTTTTGCTGACGCAATTATGGGCGCAGGAAACGCAGGCAACTACGCTGAACAATACGGCAACGAGGTTGCATTCCCCTTCGGTTACGGTCTTTCCTATACAACGTTCGAGTATAGCAACATGACAGTTACTCCCGGTGTTAACGAGCACGGTGAAAAGTGCTACAATATTTCCGTAACCGTTACCAACGCAGGTGAGGTTGCAGGTAAGGAAACAGTTCAGATTTACCTTTCCTCTCCCTACACTCAGTACGACATTGATTGGAAGATAGAAAAAGCTGCAGTTCAGCTTATCGGATTCGGCAAGACCGAAATTCTTCAACCCGGCGCATCCGAAACAATCACAATCAAGGTTGACGAGCGCGACATGGCTGCTTACGACGCATACGGCGCAGGCACATATATTCTCGACGCAGGCACATACTACTTCACAGCAGCAACCGACTCTCACAATGCTAACGTAAACGTTCTTGCAGCTAAGGGCTACACTGTAGACGGCGGCGACGCAGCGCTTACAGCAACAGTTGAGTACGAAACTCTCGACAAAACAACATACTCCGTATCTCTTAACGGTACTCCCATTAAGAATCAGCTTTCCAACTCCGACCCCAATATGTACTTTGGTGAAGACACAATTAAGATGCTCTCCAGAAATGACTGGGAAGGTACATGGCCCACAGGAAACTACGGTCTCATCCTTACGGCTGCTATGGCTAAAGAGCTTGACAACCGTTACGACGGAAATCTCCCCGAATACGAGCAGATCAAGGCTGATTATGAGGCTAAGACAGGCAGAGACTGGGACGTAATGCCCATTCTTGGCGCTAATAATGGTTATAGCCTCTACCACATGTTCACAATGGACGAAGACCGTGATGGTATTATGGCAAGCAACGACTACAACGATCCCGCTTGGGATAAGCTTCTTGACAACGTTACTCTTGATGAGCTTATTACTATCGGTGACTGCTTCCACTGGAGACATCCCGTTGAATCTGTAAACGCACCCGGTTCACGTGACGAAAACGGACCTCAGGGTCTTACAGTTTCTCTCTTCGGCGCAGGACTTCAGGCAGAAGCTACTGCATTTACTTCCGAGGACGTTATGGCAGCTACCTTCAACCTTGATCTTATGTACCAGGTTGGTCTTATGATCGGTAACGACTGCATCGACGCAGGTGTATCCTGTCTCTACGGTCCCGGTGCTAACACACACCGTACACCTTACGGCGGACGTAACTTCGAGTACTACTCCGAGGACGGCTTCCTTGCAGGCGAAATCGGTGGCATTGAGGTTAAGGGTATCCTTTCCAAGGGCGTTGACGTTGTTATGAAGCACTTCGCACTCAACGATACAGAGCAGGACCGTCTCGGTCAGGCAGCTTGGCTCACAGAGCAGGCAGCTCGTGAGATCTACCTCAAGGCATTCCAAAAGGCTCTTGAAGAAAACAGCGGACGCGGTGGCGTTATGACAGCTTACACACGTTGGGGTACAACATGGTCCGCAGCTAACTACGGTCTTATGAGCGGTATCCTCCGCGGTGAATGGGGCAACAACTCCATGCACATCACAGATAACATGATCACTGCAAACTGCAACGCGATCGACGCTATCATGGCTGGCGGTGTAACCTGCTTCGACGCTATGATGTCTTATGCAACAGACGATATCAAGACAGCTACAGATGATCCCGTATTCGTTCATGCAATGCGTGAAGCTATGCACCACAACCTCTACACCATCATCAACTCCGCAGCAATGAACGGCGTTGGCGCAGACACAGTAGTAGTTGCAACAGCTCCCGCAATTGTTAACACAATCGCTTATATCACACTTGCAATTGCATTCCTTGCATTCTTGTTCATCGCATTGCTTATCGTAGCGTAAGAGCAAATCGCTTGATTTAGTAAGCATATTAAACTAATTTAATTAGTCTCCCTGTCCGTTGCAATACAGCGCAAATGGGACAGGGAGATCTTTTTGACAGGAGATTCTATGAGAAAAGAACTGCTTATCAATGAAAATTGGTTGTTCCGCTACCACGACGGAAGCGAAACGGCAGTAAATATTCCGCACACTTGGAACAATAAAGACGGTCAGGACGGCGGTGATGATTATTATCGCGGCACCTGTGTTTATGAAAAGAACTTCCCCGCTCCCGAGCACTCGGAAAACGAGAGAGTTTATCTTGAATTCAACGGTGTAAACGCATCAGCCAAGGTTATTCTCAATGGTGCAATCGTTATGACTCACGACGGTGGATACTCCACCTTCCGTACGGATATAACTGACCACCTTTTGGAAGAAAACCACATGATCGTTGAGGTCGATAACTCCAAAAATGATAGAGTTTATCCGCAAAAGGCGGATTTTACCTTCTACGGCGGTATTTATCGTGACGTGAAGCTGATTATTGTAAACAAGTATCATTTTGATCTCGATCACTTTGGCGGTCGAGGAATCGCTGTACGCCCCGAGGTTGAGGGTGGCGCTGAGGACGCAGCTATCTGGGTTCGCACCTGGCACAATGCCGAGTCGGGCAAGGTTGAGATACTCCTCAGGGATGCTGATGGCAATATCGTCGGTACGGGCGACGATAACGACGAAACGATCGTTATCGAAAAAGCACACCTGTGGCACGGTATAGTTGACCCCTATCTCTATTACTGTGAGGCGACCCTCTTTATGGACGGTGAGCCTGTAGACCGAGTTGGATGTCACTTTGGCGTGCGCTCATTCAAGATAGATGCTCAAAGAGGCTTCTTCCTCAACGGCAAGGAATATCCCCTGCGCGGTGTTTGTCGCCATCAGGACTGGAAGGGTATTGGAAATGCCATCACAAAGGAGCATCACGATACCGATATGGAGATCATTCGCGAGATAGGCGCCAACACTATTCGTCTTGCGCATTATCAGCACGATCAGTACTTCTACGATCTTTGTGACAAATACGGCATGGTGGTTTGGGCGGAGATCCCCTATATTTCCGAGCATATGCCAAACGGCAGAGAAAACACGATATCGCAAATGAAGGAGCTTCTCGTTCAGTGTTACAACCATCCATCCATTTGCGTTTGGGGTATTTCAAACGAGATCACCATCTCCACAAAAAACCGCAAGGATATGCTTGAGAACCACAGAATACTCAATGATCTCATTCACGAGATGGACCCCAGCCGTCCCACAACGCTCGCCTGCTATGCAATGTGCGCGCCGTTTGACTCAGTTGGACATCTGTCCGACGTCGTAAGCTGGAACCTCTACCTCGGTTGGTACACTCCCTTTATGTGGCTCAATAATATATGGGTGGATTACTTCCACAAGCGTTATCCCAATCGCTGCCTAGGATACTCGGAGTACGGATGCGAGTGCATGCCAAATCTCCACTCCGCTCACCCACACAGAGGCGACCAAACTGAAGAATATCAGTGCAAATATAACGAGTATATGCTCAACTTCTTTGAAAAGCGCCCGTTCATGTGGGCGACACACCTTTGGAATATGTTCGACTTTGCCGCTGATGCAAGAAATCAAGGCGGCGAGCCGGGTATGAACCACAAGGGACTCGTTACCTTTGATAGAAAAATTAAAAAGGATAGCTTTTATCTCTATAAAGCTTGGTGGTCAAAAGACCCCTTCGTTTATATAGCCGGTAGACGCTACGTTGACCGCACGGAGAAAAAGACGGTGGTTAAGGTCTACTCAAACTGTCCCGAAGTTACTCTCTACGTTAACGGTGAGAAATTCGCAACCCAAACAGGAAGCCGAGTATTCACCTTCCGCGTTCCCATCAAGGGCAACGTTAAGCTTGAGGCGGTTTCGGGCGATCACCGAGATGAGATTAATATTAGAAAGGTCAGCATAGCCAATCCCGCATACAAGCTTGCGAAAAAGATTGCAGGCGGTGGCAACTGGACCTGATATCAGGCTCAAAATTAAATTTTACTACCTTAGTATATAAGAGGAAACAATTATGAATGAAAACAACGGCGTTAACCGCGCCAAATTTTATCAGCTTGCCTTGTTCCCCATGAACAACGGCGCGACAAACGTTTATTTCGTGCTTATCCTCTCCTATATAGCGCAATTCGGTAATGCCGTGCTTGGACTTGCAATGCTTTTCGCATCCTTTATGGTAACGGGAATGCGTGTCTTTGACGCGATAACCGACCCCATTATCGGCGCTCTTATGGATAAGACAAATACAAAATTCGGTAAATTCCGTCCCTTTATGGTCATAGGTAACGTAATTATGGCGGTAAGCGTACTCCTTTTGTACGTTGTTACTCCCCTCGTTCCTGCGGATATGATGTGGCTACGCTACACGCTCTTCATACTTCTTTATGCAGTGTGGGTTATCGGATATACATTCCAGACTTCCGTAACAAGAAGTGCACAGACGGTTCTTACCAACGATCCCAAGCAACGTCCCCTTTTCACGATATTCAACACCGTTGGCTCACTCGCAGGTATGGGTGTTATGCAGGGCGTTGGTATGGTTATGGCTTGGGACTCCTTTGCAGGCGACTATAACAGTCAGTGGTACGCAATTATGACCTTTGTTGGCATTACAATCTCCGCCCTCCTTACCGTACTTGCCGTTATCGGTATTGCGGAAAAGGACAACGAGAAATATTTCGGTATTGGCGGACAGCAGAAGGCCGTTAAGATTTCTGAGTACGTTAAGATAATCAAAGCAAACAAGCCCCTTCAGCGCCTTATGGTAGCAGGTGGCGGATGCAAGCTCGCTCTTGCAATAGCTCAGAACGTTACCGTTTTGATTATGCTCTACGGATGTATGATGGGCAACTATGATACCTTTAATATGGTATTTATGGCGCTCGGATACGTGTTCTCCGCTCCCTTCTTCGTGCTCACAGTTCGCACGTCTCAGAAGCACGGTCAAAAGAAATCTCTTATGACCTACGTTGCGGTAGCGCTTGCTTGCTACGTTGGAGTGCTCGCACTTCTTATGATGTGGCAACCCGGCAATCCCGATCTCAATCTCAGCCTTCTTGGCGAGAACGGTCTTTCCATTAATCTTTATACAATACTCTTCATTCTCTTCTTCGGTGTGGGCTACGGCGCATATTACGCTACAGCGGACATGCCCATCCCCATGGTTGCGGACTGCGCGGACTACGAAACGTATCGCTCGGGCAAGTTCATTCCCGGCATTATGGGAACTCTCTTCTCCCTCGTTGATAAGCTCGTTTCCAGCCTTGCATCCGCGGTTGTTTCTATCGCACTTTTGTGCATAGGCATTTCCGACCTTCCCACAAAGGTTACTCCCTACGTTGATGGAATGAATTGGGTCGTTATAGCACTGTTCTGCCTTATTCCCATGGTTGCTTGGGCGCTCACTCTCATTTCTATGAAGGGATACTCCCTTGACGGTAAGCGAATAAAGACCATCCAGGCTGTCAACGCGGCGCGCAGAGCTGCAGTTGAAAACGGAATGTCTATGGATGAGGCTATGGTAACCATCACGGACGAAACGGTCGAGGTAGCTTAATTAGATAAAAACAAAAAGCAGTCAAATTGACTGCTTTTTATTTTTATATTAATTTTTTGTAACAAGCTTTTTATTTTTCCAGTGTCCGCTGCGCCAACGTCCGCACATAAACACCGCTCGAACACACTCGTCAAGTGCCATTCCAACATATGCGCCAACTGCAAGATATCCAAGCTTCATACCAAAGAGCCACGTTCCTCCCGCGGCACACAAAAACATAAATACTACTGCAATTACCATTGGGAAGATGGAGTCGCCGCTTGTTTTAAGCGCAAAGCCGTAAATCAAATTGGTGGATCTTCCGATCTCCAGGAATATATCCACAACAAGCAATGCTCCCACAAGCTTGATCATCTCAGGGTCTCTTGTAAATAAGCCGACAATCGGTTTGGAGAAAATAGCGAAAATGCCCGCCATAATAACACCTGCGGCTATACCTATAAAAACCGCCTTGCGAGTGCTGCGCACGCATTTATCGTGCTCCCCTGCACCGAGGTGCCAACCTACCAACACAGCATTCGCATTCGCCAAGGCGGCGGATACACAGTAGGCAAAGTTGGAAATTTGAAGAGCATATGCACGCGCGGTTGCCTGCATTCCCGTATCATCCATACGGTTTAGCATACTGATAACCAATGTAATTGCCAAATTGTACAGCATGGTCTCCATAGCGGCAGGCAATCCAACTCGAATGATTTTGCCGAAAATTTCGCGATCCGATGGAGAATCGGGATCTTTTGTCAGCTTTATGCGTCGCCAAGCGGCAACGCAAACCCACAAGAGATTTACAAGTCTTGAAATGCCCGTTGCTAAAGCCACGCCCAAAACGCCCCAATCCATCACAAATAGGAACAACGCGTTGAGAAGCACGTTCAAAACGTTTGAAATCAATGTTGCAGCCAAAGTTGGAGAGGTGTGGCCGAATGAGCGAAGATAACTTGATACAATGGGGGTTACGGCATTACAAACGCAAAAGAAACCAACGGTTTGTAAATATATTTTAGCGGGCTCTTCCAAATCTCTTGCAATACCCACAGCCCGCAAAATAGGCCCCGCACCAAAGATCAATACTCCGGTAACCACCACGCCCACACTTAAATTGAATATCAAACCAATTTTTAAGGCCTGGCGAGCAACACCAGGGCGATTTGCTCCGATAAACTGAGTCATTACCGCCACCATACCGGACGATACGATGGAAAACATCATAAGAAACAGGCTTACATAGGTGTTGGCAGTACCCACGGCACCAACAACTTGGTCGCCCTCGGTTGAAAGCATGAGTGTGTCCACCATGCCCGCAAGCATCATGAATAGTATTTCAAAGAAAATCGGGAAGAAAAGTTGATGTAACTTTTTTCGTTCCACGGACATATTATTACTGCTCGTGCAATCTATTTTCTTGTTTTCAGAAGGTGTTGTTTCGTGATTCATATATTTTCCTTTATTAATTCAAATTTATGGATAGATTATAACACAAAAAATCTTTTTAGTCAATTGTATAGAAAAATTCGAAAGCTAACAAATTAGATTTCCTTAGGGAATTGCGCTTGAAAGTTTATGAGAAATGTGGTATAATATACAAGTCATATTTTTACATTCAAAAGAGGTGTATTATGTTTATACTTAAAAAGCTCTGGTGCAGAATCTTTCAGATAGGATTTCGCGCGGCATTACCCATACTCCCCTATAGAGAGCCCCAAATTATTTCATCCTGCGATGAACTCGGCTCCGTATTCAAAAAAGAAAAAACAACCTCGGTACTTGTAGTTACGGATGCAGGTATCATTAAAAATGGTATTGTAGTCCCCGTTGAGGAAGCATTAAAAGCGAACAAGGTTAAATACGTTATCTACGACAAGACCCAGCCCAATCCCACTGTAGCAAACGTGGAAGAAGCATTGAAAATGTACCGCGAGAACGGTTGCGATACACTTATTGCCGTTGGCGGCGGCTCCGTAATGGACTGTGCCAAGGGACTTGGAGCAAGAGTTGCGCATCCAAAGAAAGAACTCAATCAAATGGCGGGTGTTTTGCGAGTTATTCGCAAAATTCCCACACTCATTGCCATCCCCACAACCGCAGGTACGGGTAGCGAGACCACTCTTGCGGCTGTTATTACTGACGGTGAAACACATCACAAATATGCGATAATGAGTTTTCCTTTAATTCCACATTATGCGGTCCTTGATGCAAGGCTCACATATTCTCTTCCTCCCCATCTCACATCAACTACGGGTATGGATGCGCTCACCCACGCGGTAGAGGCATATATCGGACGCTCCACAACGAAGAAAACAAGAGCGCTCGCGCTTGAAGCGACAAAGCTCATATTTGAAAATATAGAAAACGCTTATAAAGACGGTAAAAACCACGAGGCACGAAGCAATATGCTACTCGCCGCATATAAGGCAGGCATCTCCTTCTCAATGTCCTACGTTGGCTACGTTCACGCGGTGGCGCACTCGGTTGGCGGTAAATACGGCATTCCCCACGGACTTGCTAATGCCGTTATTATGCCCTATGTATTAGAGGAATACGGCAGCAGCGCGTACAAAAAGCTCCACGAGCTCGGTATTGCCGCAGGTGTTTCTACTGATAGCGACAGCCACGAAATCGGTGCGAAAAAGTTCATTGAAGCCGTTAAAGCATTGAATGCAAAAATGAATATTCCCACCACCCTCTCAGGCATCAAGGAAGAAGATATTCCCGAGCTTGCAAGACACGCGGAAAAGGAAGCTAATCCCCTCTACCCCGTACCTAAGCTTATGACAAGCCGCGAGCTTGAGATTTTCTATCACAAGGTTTCAAAATAATAAAAAATGCAGACGAGCTTCGTCTGCATTTTTTATTTTATCTTACGGATTTTACCACGTCGCGGTAGAACGCAACGCACTCACCGACATTTTTGATACCGATATGCTCGTTTGCACCGTGAATAGTGGCAAATTGCTTTTTGTTCAAATCAATGGGAGCAAAACGAAGGATATTATCCGCAACGTCCGTAAAGCGTCTTGCATCCGTGCCCGCAGTAAGAAGGAACGGAACTACGGCAACGTCGGGAAAATCCTTGTGCAAAAGCGCCTCTACTCTTTTGAAGATCTCACTGTTGAAATCGGTGGGCTGACAGTAATCGCGTTCAAGCTCCTCAATAACCACGCCGTATTTTTCGCCAATTTTCTTTATCTTCTCAAGTCCTGCGTAAAGATCGTCCTCTCTCACACAGCGAAGGAACATTATAGCCTCGGCATTTTTTGCGCGGAACGTGGGTTGAGTAGCATCCCCCGCAAATACCGTTTGAAAACTCACACTTGTAGAAAGCATAGCGCTTGCCGCGGGAATACCCATCATTATCTTTTTGATAATGGGAGCAAAGATGGATATATTTCCAAACAAAACGTTTATCGGAAACGCCATATAAGGAACGTGGCGCTCAAACGTCGCACGAACCTCGGGATAGAAATGTCCCTTGTATATCTTCGCGTCGTTCACCTCGGCAATAAATTTGCTGATATTGAGTGCCGCACTGTCTGCAGCCTTACCAAAGCCTCCGTGACCGAGCTGCTCGGAATTTACCGAGCACTTAAAGTAATGTCGGCTCTTTTCATGCACTGCCACTACTGCGCTCTTGCACTTCACACCGGGAATCTGCCCCTCGGTAATAGCACCGCCCTCGTCAAGAACGAGGTCAAAGCGAATTCCGTTATCCTTAAAATACTGGGTGGCAAGCACCATACCGTCACCGCCAACCTCTTCGTTATTTGATGAACCGATATAGATGTTAACCCCCTCAAAATCATATCCCTCGGCGATAAGCTCCTCGCACGCCTGAAGCTCCGCAAAAAGTGGAGTTTTGGTGTCAATACTGCCTCTTCCGTAGAGATATCCGTCCTTTTCGGTAGCGCAAAACGCATCAGTTTCCCATCCCTCGCCACCGTCAACAACGTCGTGGTGGGACATGAGCATGATATTCTTTTTCGCGTTTTTTCCCTTGATAACATAAACGAAGCATCCACCGCCAAATGTCAATCTTTCGGCTTTTTCGGTGAGGTTTGGGAAAATCACCTCAAGAAGCTCATAAAACTTGACAAATTCGGAGTCATATTTTCCCTCGGGAGTCCAAACAGTTTTGCAGTTTATCATTTTCGAGAGCTTTTTAATGTATTCTGCGTTTTTCTCGGCGGATACACACGCTCTCTCGCTATCGCTCTTCAATTCGTATTTTTTCATTTTTGCTCACTTCCGTTTCTATGCTCATCAATAAACTTAGTTACACCCTTTTCATTATAGAAAATGAAGAAAACGAGCGAAACAAGGCTGAAAAATCCTGCAAATACACCGGTGAGCTTAACACCTAGCATACCCACGGATTCCCCTGCGGGTGCACCAATGGCAAGAACGCTCGAAACCACTACCATGGCTACGGAATACGCGATCTTTTCAATAAAGGTCTTTGTAGCGGAGAAAAATCCCTCTCTGTTTACACCGTGCTCAATGCTGTCCTTCTGAATAATATCGGACATACAGGACTGGGGCAAAATGTTGATAGCCGCAAAAGGAAACGCAACTACGATACCCATAAAGAGTCCAAGGTAAAGCTCGTTTCCGGGCACGAGAGCCGCAAGCTTGTCTCCGAAGAAGATGAATGCGAACACTACTGTGAATATCACACTCGCGGCAACGAGCATTGTTCTCTTGCCGTGTTTTTTGCTGAGCTTAACGATCATTGGGAAGAGGCAAAGCGCAACTCCGATTGCGGAGAGCATTACAAGGAAGGACTGCTCCTCGGGGACGTTGAGAAGCATTGTAATATAGTAAAGCATAGCGGTCTGGAAGAACGCCATTGAAAGATAGCTGAAAAGGTCACCCATAAAGAAGGTAACAAAGCTCTTATTCTTAAAAATACTCTTTGCGGAAGCAAGAAGGGACTGCTTGGGCTTAACGCTCGCCTCAACGTAGTCGGTTTCCTTAAATGCAGTAGAACCGAGAATTACGCAGGTAAGACCTATTGCCGCAAATACGGTAAATACAATTCTCCAAGACCAAAGAGCACTCACGCCGAGATCCTTGATGAGATTTACAAACAAGGTAGCGGCGTACATAAATGAGCTTGAGCCCATAAAGAATGCAGTACTGATACCATAATATCCAACTCTATCCTTAGCATCGGGAATAACCTCGGGGATAAGCGCGTTTCTCGGAATAAAGAAGAAGGTATAGGATGTGTAGTAAACTACAAGGAAAAATCCCACCCAAATCGCGTTAAGAACCGAGCCCTGCTCAAACGGAGCCATAAATATCATAAGCACGGAAACCGCATAAGGCACTGCCGCCCATCTCATAAAGGGCATTCTTCTGCCGTCCTTGTGTGTGCATCTGTCGGAGAGATTTGCAACCCACGGGTCGGTTATAGCA
>CANBDB010000036.1 GCA_947367285.1 uncultured Clostridia bacterium
CCCCCCCCCTCTCTACTGCTACGGCGACCACCGAGAACTACACCTATTAAGTCGTCGGCAGCGTCAGATGTGTATAAGAGACAGCTATAATAGTTTAATACTGTTTGGAATACATTGAAAACTAAATATGAAAAAAGGAGGTGCAATATGGATGAATTATGGTATGTACTCGTAGCGGGCATATCGGTTGCAATCGGCGTTTTTGGCGGTATGATACTCCGAAAAAAGATTGCCGAGGGCAAGATAGGTTCTGCTGAAGAGGAAGCCAAAAGAATCTTACTTGACGGTGAAAAGCAGGCTGAAACCAAAAAGAAGGAAGCTCTTATCGAAGCAAAGGAAGAAATTCTCCGCCAGAGAAACGAATCCGAGCGCGAGATGAAGGAACGCAGAAGCGAGATTTCCAAAACAGAGCGCCGCTTGGTTCAGAAGGAAGAAAACCTCGATAAGAAGAGCGAGCAGCTTGAAAAGAAGAACGAGCAGCTTGACAAAAAGCTCAAGGATGCTGATGTCGTACGTGCTCAGGTTGACGAAGCTCTTGCAAAGCAGCTCACAGTTCTTGAGGAAATTTCCGGTCTTTCCGTAAATGAAGCGAAGGAACAGCTTATCGAAAAGGTTGAAAGCCAGGTTAAGCACGAGCTTGCACAGAGACTTGACGAGCTTGAAACACAGTTCAAGGAAGAATCCGAAGCAAAAGCAAGAAATATTCTTTCCCTTGCAATTCAGCGCTGCGCTGCCGACCATGTTGCTGAAGCAACAATTTCAGCGGTAGCATTGCCCAGTGAGGAAATGAAGGGTAGAATTATCGGTCGTGAGGGTAGAAATATCCAAAAGATCGAAACACTTACGGGTGTAGAGCTCATTATTGACGATACTCCCGAAGCAATTACAATTTCAGGCTTCGATCCCGTACGCCGTGAGGTTGCGAAGATCGCACTTGAAAAGCTTATCTCCGACGGTCGAATCCATCCCGCAAGAATTGAGGAAATGGTGGAAAAGGCACAAAGAGAGGTTGACGCGTCCGTTAAACAGGCAGGTGAGAGAGCAACGTTTGAGGTTGGTATTCACGGAATCCACCCCGAGCTTGTTAGACTCCTCGGACGCTTGCGTTACCGTACAAGCTACGGACAAAACGTACTTAAACATTCTATTGAAGTTGCTTTCCTTGCAGGTATGATGGCTGAGGAGCTTGGCGTTGATGCAAATACAGCAAGACGCGCAGGACTTCTTCATGACATTGGTAAGGCGTTCCCCCATGACGTTGAGGGCTCTCACGTTGAGATTGGTGTGAATGCTGCTAAGAAGTACAAGGAAAACAAAGATGTTGTTCACGCAATTGAGGCGCATCACAATGATGTTGAGCCCAAGACTATCGTGGCAATTCTCGTACAGGCGGCAGACGCTATTTCTGCTGCAAGACCCGGTGCACGCCGTGAGGATATGGAAAACTATATCAAGAGACTTCAAAAGCTTGAGGAAATCGCTGCAAGCTTTGACGGAGTTGATAAGGCGTTTGCAATCCAGGCAGGACGCGAGGTTCGCGTTATGGTTAAGCCTGAGCAGGTTAATGACGAGGGTATGAAGCTTATCGCTCGTGAAATGGCTGCAAAGATTCAGGCAGAAATGAAATATCCCGGACAGATCAAGGTTCACTTGATCAGGGAAAGCAGAGTTGCTGATTACGCAAAATAAGCGGTCGCAACCAAATTCTCAACAACTGTTTGTGTTGTTTTAAATATAGATTTTATATATAAAACTAACCTGAGAGTTAACGGCATAGCCGATTGAGTATAAAAGAGGCGCTACACTGTGGTGTAGCGCCTCATATTTTTTATTTATCTTATTTTTGATCTTCGTTTGCTCCTCATTGAAATAGTGAATGTTGTTCCGTTGAGCTCGTCACTCATAACGGAGAGCTTTGCGCCTATCATATCACATTTCTTTTTGGCAAGGGAAAGACCAAGTCCGTGTCCACCCACCTTGCGCTCCTTGTTGGAACGGTAAAATCTCTCAAAGATGTAGGGAATGTCCTCTTCCTTGATGTGCTCACCGTGGTTGGTGATGGTGAATATGATTATCTTGGACGTTTGAGAGAGGGTGACGAATATTTTCCCGTTCTCGTTGCTGTATTTTATAGCGTTGTCGAAAAGGATTTCGAGAATCTTTGAAAAAGTAGCCCTGTGGGTGATTCCGATAATGTAAGGATCTATCTCACTTTCAATGGTAACTCCTTTTTCAAATGCAACGACCTCAAATTGAAGAATGGAATTTTCCACGAGCTCACTTATGCTCGATTCACCGAGCTTTAGCTCCTCGCGTGCCGCCTCGCTCTTGGCAAGCTCGAGCATCTTGTTGACAAGATCACTCATTCTGCCCGCCTCCTCGGAGGTGCTCTCAATCCATTTCATTTGTGACTCAACGGTTTCTTCCTTGTGAGAGGATATTATGTTGTTATTTGCAAGAATTACGGTCAGCGGAGTTTTCAAGTCGTGCGAAGCATCCGCCAAGAATTGTTTTTGTTGTTCCCAAGCCTTTTCTACTGGCGCGATTGCCATATTTGCAAGACGCGCGCTAATAAACAAAAACAGGAAGAATGCCACTATAGCCGCAATTGCACATTGACTGGTGGATTCGTAAACGCGCGCCTCAAGATGTTCGCGCGAAACAAGAGAAACAATGGTGTTATTTCCTTTTTCTTGCCTTAAAAAGCTGAGCTTTAGATCGTGAAGATTTCCTCGCTCATATTTGTTTTCGAGAATGATTGCTATCGCATCTGAAAGCGTGTTTTTATCAATATCGTGCTCGGTTGCGGCGATGATGTTTCCGTCCTTGTCGAGCAAAATAACAAGCTCCGTTTGATATGATATTCCCTCAAGCTCATCCCTGAGCTGCGGTCTGAAGGGAATGGGACTGTTTGTCATAATCGCAATATCTTCAGCGAGGCGGTTGGTGAGCTTTGCTTCCTCGTTTGCATAAATAAGCAAGCAAAGCGCGGAAAAGGTGGCAACTACTACTACGCCGACAAGGAACATATTAGTAAGTATAAATTTTATCTTTAATTTTTTTAACATATCAATCTCCGATTATTGTTTAGTGCTCAACTTATATCCAAGCTTTTTGATTGATTGAATTTCAAGCTGCGAGCCAACGAAGGTGAGCTTTTTGCGAAGGAAGGAAACATACGCTTCCACGTTGTTGTCGCACGCATCGGAATCATAACCCCAAATTTTAACTATGAGGTCCTGCTTTGAGATGATTACGTTTGGCTTGGATAAAAACGCCTTGAGCATTTCGCATTCCTTGAAATTCAGATGTATTTTTTTGTCGCTGTTTTTACAAGAAAGAGTCGAGGAGTCGATATGTAGCACGATGTCTCCGTATCTCATTTCGTCAAGAATAACTTCACCGCGTCTACGAGTAAGCACGCGGAGACGCGCCAACAACTCCTCGGGAGAGAATGGCTTTGTCATGTAGTCATCAGCGCCTGCGTCAAGTCCCTTGACCTTATCGGTTATGGTGTCCTTGGCGGTAAGCATTAGTACGGGTGTCATTATCTTTTTGCGACGAAGCTCCAAGCAAACGTCAAAACCATTCATAGAAGGGAGCATCACGTCAAGAATAATGCAATCGTAAATGCCGCTCTCGGCATATGCAAGACCGTCCGCACCGTCGTGAACTACGTCAACTATATTCTTTTGCTCCAATAGTATATGAGAAAGCGCGTCAGCAAGACGCTTTTCGTCCTCAACGATAAGAATATTCATATTACGCTCCTTTTCTTGTTATTTTCTATATTATATTACATTTTTTAACTTTGCACAAGGCATTTTAAACTAAAAAACTGAAAAAATGCTGAAAAGTGCAAAATTTCAAGATTTTTTAAGAATATTGATTTACAATTAGATAAAAATATGGTAAAATAATATGATATGGTTTAAGAAGGAGGGATAGTGTGGCGGATATAATGATATTCGAGCGCAAGGAGAAAAAATATCTTCTGTCCAAGGAAGATTACGAGCGCTTGATGCCCAAAATTGCAGACAGGCTTGTGCCTGATAAATACGGCAAAAAGACGATTTGCTCGCTCTATCTTGACACCCCCGACTTTTTGCTTATTAGAAACTCCATTGATGCGGTTTCTTACAAGGAAAAGCTCCGAGTGAGGAGCTACGGAGTTCCCACTGATGAGGAAAACCTCTTTTTTGAAATAAAAAAGAAGTATAAAGGTGTAGTTTATAAGCGCAGGGTATCAATGTCTATGGACGAAGTGTTCAAGTATATAGATAGCGGAGTGCCGCCGATGGACACGCAAATAATGCGCGAGATTGACTATTTGATGAATTATTACCATCAGCCAAAACCCAAGGTTTGTATACTTTGCGAGCGAGAAGCATTCTTTGCGGAGGAAAATCCCGACGTAAGACTTACCTTTGATGAAAATTTGAGATACCGATACGGTTTTCCTGACTCGGAAAACATACAAGAGGGAATACCGATTACGGATGCGGATCAAAGAATTCTTGAAATTAAAACCCCGGGTGCTATACCGCTTTGGCTCGTTGATGCATTATCGGAATGTAAAATTTACCCGAGGTCATTTTCAAAGTATGGTCACGCATATTACGATATAATAAAAGGAGATAATTGATTATGAACGTTTTTAGTAATATTTTTGTAGGTGGAATGAGTGTTGGTACATATCTTATCAGTGCGTGCTTGGCTATTGCTTGCGGAGCACTTGTAGCGATTGCATCCTGCTTCCGTTCACGAGTTTCCAAGAGCTATTTTGCAAGCCTTATCGTGCTTCCACTTGCTGTGCAAACAGTTATTGTAATGGTAAACGGTAACGTCGGCGCGGGAATTGCCGTAGCAGGCGCATTTTCCCTTATCAGATTCCGTTCCGTTCCTGCAAAGGCACGCGAGATAGTTTCTCTCCTTGTTGCTATGACAGCAGGCCTTGCTTGTGCGGCAGGTTACGTAGGTATTGCGGTGCTCTTCACACTTATCGCGTGCGTTTGTATCGTTGTTTTGTCACTTGTTAAAATTAGTAGTGAAAGCGATATGCAGCTCATTATCACAGTTCCCGAAAATCTTAATTTCACAGGCGCGTTTGATGAGGTTTTTGAAAAATACACAGTTAGCAACGCACTCCTTTCCGTAAAGACAGCTAACATGGGCTCTCTTTTCAAGCTTACATATAGAATTAAAATGAAAAATGTTGCCGAGCTTCGTGAGTTCATTGATGACCTCCGTGTTCGCAACGGAAATCTTGAAGTTAACGTAATGCACCTTGAAGGTGGCGTTGACGAACTGTAAAAAAAGATAGCCCCACAGGGCTATCAATTACTTTTCTGATATTATATTACCGGATACGGTGATAGTGGCTTTCTTGTTCTTTGCAATAGAGATTATCGCCATTTCACTACCGAGGCGAAATGCTTCCTCGCTCGTGCCAAAGAGCTTAGCTGAATAGAGGGGATAGGTGTTCTCATCAATCTTTATTTTCGCTTTTTTGAATAGTGTTCTTTTGGTATATTCAACTGTGTGTGTAGTGCCGTCGATATCCATCGACCAAATTTGCTTTTTTGCCATAGTTATCTCCTTTTTGAGATTTTTACGGTAATATTTTATCATATTCGGCAAGCAAAGTCAATAATCAAAAGTATAAATTAGATAACGAAGGGGGAAGAAATATGTTTGGATATGTAGTAGTTGAAAAACCGTCCCTGCGCCTTCGTGAGTATGACTATTATAGGGCCACCTATTGCGGGCTGTGTCACGCGATGGGCAAGTGCACGGGGTGCGCCTCACGCCTTACCTTGAGCTACGATATGACTTTTTTTGCACTCATTCGTGAGATGCTCGAAGGGGAAGAGGTTCTTTTTGTGAAAAAGAGATGCCCCCGCCACCCAATAAAGAAGATCGAAACTGTTGAGATAAATTCCCAACTTGAGTATTCCGCATACGTTGGCGGAATTTTGACCGCGGGGAAAATCGAGGACAATATAAATGATGAAAAGGGCGCAAAACGCGCAATAGCATCATTTTTGAGGCTTTTCCTTTCTAAGATGGAGAGGGAAGCGGATAAAAATCTCCCCGAGATATCGTATCTCGTTGAACAAAAGTTATCCGAGCTTAAAGAAGTAGAAACTAATATGGTGAGGTCCATAGATGTTCCTGCCGACATTTTTGGAGATATGATGGGGAGCTTGCTTTCATATGGCCTTGATGGCGACAAAAAACTCGTCGCTTCAAATATTGGTAAGAGAATAGGTAGATGGATTTATATCGTTGATGCTTTTGACGATTATGATAAGGATAGAAAAAGCGGTAGCTATAACCCATTCGTGCTTTTATATGATGCCGAGAATTTTAGTGAGGATAACCTTATTTCCATTTCAAAAATGCTTGAGGCGGAGTTGGCATTGGCTCTATCGGCAATAGATTTGCTTGATGAGGATTCCGACAAAACGAGAAGCGAGATAATTAAAAATATCCTGTGCCTCGGTATGCCGCAAAGTGTTAAAAAGGTGTGCGATAAGCACCGTAAAGCAGAGAATAAGTAATTTATATAGAGGAGAAATTTAAATGAAAGATCCATATCAGGTGCTTGGAATAACTCCGAGCGCAACTGACGAAGAAGTCAAGGACGCGTATCGCGCGCTCGTTAAAAAATATCATCCCGATAAGTTTGCGGATTCCGACCTTGCGGAGCTTGCAAACGAAAAAATGAAGGAAGTAAACGCCGCATATGATGAAATTCAAAAGATGAGAAACGGCGGTGCTAAAAATAATAACACCTACGGCGATAGCGGATTCAATCCCGGTCGCTCGTCCGGTAGCGAATTTTATACTAGAGTTCGCCAATTCATCAATACGGGCAGCATTTTCGAGGCGGAGCAAATGCTCGTTTCAACGCCCCAGCAAAATCGTGGTGCGGAGTGGTACTACCTCTACGCCTGCGTAATGGTGAAAAAGGGATACTATGCCGACGCGCAAAGATATTTTGATATGGCTTGTAGTCTTGATCCCGATAACCGTGAGTATCAGAATGCAAGAGATGCATTCCGTACGAGAAGCCAGCAAAGCGGAACGTATAGAACATATCAATCCAACGGATGCTGCGATCTTGATTGTTGTTCTTCACTCATTTGCGCGGACTGTTGCTGCGAATGTATGGGTGGAGACCTTATCGGTTGCTGCTAAGGGGATATCAAAATGGCAAAAAGAAAAACTTCTTTTGATAAGAGAATAGTTGTTTCGGGTGTTCTTGCGGCACTGTCGGTTATCATTTTGTATCTCGGTTGTGCTATTGAAGTGCTTGATCTCACTATGAGTGCGATAGTGTCGCTGCTCGTTGTTATTATAGTTATTGAGATGGGTTATAAATATGCGTGGATGACGTATCTCGCAACTGCCATCTTGTCCATAGTACTACTGCCTCAAAAGAGCCCTGCGATTTTTTATGCCTGCTTTATGGGATTTTATCCGATAATCAAATCGTATATAGAACGCATCGGCTCGGCACTTGTCAGATGGACAATAAAGCTCGTAACGGGTAATGCTGCGCTCGGACTTATGTTTTTGTTCCTCAGCTTATTCGTTCCCGACGAATTTGAGGGCGGCTGGATGTTCGTCCTGACATACGTTCTTGGCATTGTTGCTTTTATTACTTACGATATAGCACTCTCAAAGCTCATAACACTTTATTTTGTGAGAATACGCGAACAAATTAAGATTTATAGATTTTTGAAATAAAAAAACAAGGCATTGGAAAATCCAATGCCTTTATTTTTATCAAGTTAATTAAGCGAGTTCAGCGAAGTACTTAATTGTACGAACCATCTGGCTTGTGTAGCTGTTCTCGTTGTCGTACCAAGAAACAACCTGTACCTGATATGTGTCCTCGTCGATCTTAGCAACCATTGTCTGTGTTGCATCGAAGAGAGAACCGTATCTCATACCGATAACGTCGGAAGAAACGATCTCGTCTGTGTTGTAACCGAAGGACTCAGTAGCTGCTGCCTTCATAGCTGCGTTGATGCCGTCCTTTGTGATGTTCTGACCCTTAACAACTGCAACAAGGATTGTTGTAGAACCTGTGCATGTGGGAACTCTCTGTGCAGAACCGATGAGCTTACCGTTGAGCTCGGGGATTACAAGGCCGATAGCCTTAGCAGCACCTGTGGAGTTGGGAACGATGTTCTGTGCGCCTGCACGAGCACGGCGAAGGTCACCCTTTCTGTGAGGACCGTCGAGGATCATCTGGTCACCTGTATAAGCGTGAACAGTTGTCATGATACCGCTCTGAATGGGAGCGTAATCATTAAGAGCCTTAGCCATGGGAGCAAGGCAGTTTGTTGTACAAGAAGCAGCAGAGATGATTGTATCTTCAGCTGTGAGTGTGTCATTGTTAACACCGAAAACGATTGTCTTAAGATCGTTACCTGCGGGAGCAGAGATAACAACCTTCTTAGCACCTGCGTTGATGTGTGCCTGAGATTTTTCTTTGGATGTGTAGAAACCTGTGCATTCAAGAACTACGTCAACACCGAGCTCACCCCAAGGGCAGTCAGCTGCGTTCTTTTCAGCATAGATCTTAAGTGTCTTACCGTCAACTGTGATTGTGCCGGCTTCGTCATCGGACTCAACTGTGTGACCCATTGCAAGGTAGTTACCCTGAGCTGTGTCATACTTGAGAAGGTGAGCGAGCATCTTGGGGCTTGTGAGGTCGTTGATAGCTACGATCTCGTAACCCTCTGCGCCGAACATCTGACGGAATGCAAGACGGCCGATACGACCGAATCCGTTAATAGCAACTTTTACTGACATTTTAATGTCCTCCGTTTAATAAAATTTGTTTTTTATCTGTGGTTTGGAACTTTTTGGTTAGTTCCCATGCATATCTATTTTATCGCATTTTTGCAAAATATACAAGGGATTTGACAAAAAATTCTCAATTTTGGTATTTTGCTTTAATTAAAAATCCAAACAAAAGCAAAATAGTGCAATATGCACAAATAAATGCCATTTTATGTGTATGAGTAGCATAAAAACAAAGAGAAATTTTGAATAAATAAATATAAAACCGTATTGAAAAATGTAGATATGTGGTGTATAATAATATTATAGAAGAAATTGCTCTGTTTTGGAGGGAAAAATGACTTTTAAAGTATCTAAACACGATGTACTAAACTATATAAAAAATCTCATTTTAGTTATTTTTGGAACGGCGGTGCTTGCCTTTGGCACGGCAGTATTTATTGTCCCGTTTGATCTCGTTACGGGTGGTGTTTCGGGCCTTGCCATCGTGCTTGAAAAGATAGTGCCGTTTGCTCTGAGCATAGATTTTTATATCACCGCCCTTACGTGGATACTCTTCTTCCTTGGACTTATATTCTTGGGAAGGGGCTTTGCCATAAAAACCTTGCTCTCCACAGTGTTCTATCCCATATTGTTTACACTTTTTTATAACTTGGTTGAAAATCAGTCCTTTGGCGGACTTTTTGTACTTCAAAATTCGGCGTATAATGAGATTGCTGTATTGCTTGCAGCCGTGTTCGGTGGTGCATTGGTCGGTGCAGGCTGTGCTATTACTTTCGTGGCAGGCGGTTCAACGGGTGGTGTGGATGTTCTTGCTTTCTTGATTTGCAAGATGTTCCAGCGCGTTAAAAGCTCCTATGTAATTTTTGGAGTGGATGCCGCTATAGTTATTTGCGGTGTGTTTATTATTAATGACTTGGTGCTTTCAATGTTGGGTATTTGCTCAGCTCTTATTTGCGCCGCAGTAATTGATAGGGTGTTCCTTGGAAGCTCCTCGGCATATGTTGCACAAATAATTTCTAATAATTGTGAGGAGATTAGCAGAGGAGTTATAGAAAAGCTCGATAGAACTACGACAATTGTTGACGCTAAGGGAGCATACTCGGGCGAAGCTAAAAAGCTCATTATCGTTTCGTTTAGTATGAGAGAATATTCCGATCTTATGAATATAATCAATCACGCAGATCCCGGTGCATTTATGATGATTTCAAAAGCGCACGAGAACCATGGGGAAGGCTGGACCAGGGATAAGAAATAAAAATAAAAACCGTTGCTCTCGCAACGGTTTTTATTCTATTTGTATTTATCAATAAATTCAAACACCTTTCCCCAATACTCGTCGGGATGGAGAATGGGACACATAGTGTGTTCGGCATCATTGAAAATGAGGATATCCTTTTTGCAAGCGGCATTTTCATAAAGCTCGTATGCCATTGATACAGGAACTACGGTGTCGCACTGACCGTGGATGAATAGCGTGGGAGTTGAGGATTTTCTCACCTGCGCAAGAGCGGATGCTTCCTTGATGTCAAAGCCGACTCTCTTCATTATCGCACGGCGGAAAATATCTATGGAGGGGAAGGCGGGTAGCTTCATCATTTTGGGGATCTTGTAAGTATAAGCATCAAAAACGGATGTGTAACCGCAGTCCTCTACGGCGCAAACTACACATGACGGAAGGGGCTCGCCCGTGGTCATCATAACGGTTGCAGCGCCCATGGAAACTCCGTGGAGAACGATTTTAGCGTCTATTGCTTTGCTGTCTATGTAATTTATCCAATCAATAATGTCAAATCTTTCGTGCCAACCCATAGTGCAGTATTCGTAGTCACTGCCATGGTGTGCGCGCAAGTAGGGAACAAGGACGTTGTAGCCTGCCTCAAAATATCTTCGTGCAAGATAGGATACCGCCTTAGTTGTGGAACGGTAGCCGTGAACAACGATCGCATATTTTGACTCCTCGCCATCCTTTTTGTAGAGGAGAGCATTGATGTGTCTGCCCTCGCGGTTGGGAATTGTTATATTTATTTGAGGAGTGGACGCATAGAACAGCTGACCGAGAATTGCCTCGGGACTGTTTGCAAAATCCTCTTGATTTTTCTTGCTCATTAGCTTGGTTTTGGGATGCTGAATACCATCTCTTCCAAGATGCGTATTAACCAAATTATCAAGCGCTTTGTTGATAGCCACACCCGCGGCGACGCCACCAATTACGGCAGCTGCACCGAGCATAATTTTAGTGGTAGCCTTCATTATTTTGTACCCGTTGAGCCAAATCCGCCCTCACCGCGTACGGTTTCGGAGAGTTCCTCGGCTTCTTCAAATTCCGCTACTACATAGGGAGTGATAACGAGCTGAGCAATGCGCTCGCCCTGTGCAACACTTTGAGGAATATCCGTGTGATTGTGAAGAGCCACCATAACCTCACCGCGATAATCGCAGTCGATAACGCCAACCTTGTTTGCGGGGGCAAGACCGCGCTTCGTTGCAAGACCGCTTCTGGCATAGATAAGGCCTACAAATCCTTGGGGGAGCTCAAGTGCGAGTCCTGTTTTAACAAGAGTTGTTGTGTGGGGAGCAATGGTAATCTCGTCCATTGCAGAATAAAGATCCGCACCTGCGGAGTAGGGAGATCCGTAAGTGGGAACGGTTGCCGCATCATTCAATTTCTTAAATTTTACATTGTATTTCATATTTTCACCTCAACGGTAAGTTTTCCTAACATTATTCTACCATATTATGAGTAAAAAATCAATAAAAAAATAGATTGTCTTT
>CANBDB010000037.1 GCA_947367285.1 uncultured Clostridia bacterium
GGCATCTGGTCACCGTCGAAGTCCGCGTTAAACGCAGGACATACAAGGGGGTGAAGCTTGATTGCGCGTCCCTCAACGAGCACGGGCTCAAACGCCTGAATAGAAAGGCGGTGGAGTGTAGGTGCACGGTTGAGCATTACAGGATGTTCCTTGATTACGTTTTCAAGAGCATCCCAAACCTCGGGATACATGTATGCCTTATCGATCTTCTTCTGAGCATCCTTAACGTTAGTTGCCTTCTGCATTTCAGTAAGGCGCTTAACAATGAAGGGCTTGAAGAGCTCGAGTGCCATTTCCTTAGGAAGACCGCACTGATAGATCTTAAGGTTAGGACCAACTACGATAACGGAACGTCCGGAGTAGTCAACACGCTTACCGAGAAGGTTCTGACGGAAACGTCCCTGCTTACCTCTGAGCATCTCGGAAAGAGACTTGAGAGCGCGGTTGGAAGGACCTGTTACGGGCTTGCCACGTCTGCCGTTATCAATAAGAGCGTCAACTGCTTCCTGAAGCATTCTCTTCTCGTTTCTGATAACGATCTCAGGAGTACGGATCTCCATGAGCTTCTTAAGACGGTTGTTACGGCTGATTACTCTACGGTAGAGCTCGTTAAGGTCGGAAGAAGCAAATCTACCGCCGTCAAGCTGTACCATGGGACGGATATCGGGAGGAAGAACGGGGATTGCATCAAGCACCATCCACTCGAGCTTGTTGCCGGACTTTCTAAATGCCTCAACAACCTCAAGACGCTTGATAACTCTTGTTTTCTTCTGTCCCTTTGCGATAAGGAGCTCAGCTTTGAGATCCTTAGAAAGCTGTTCTACGTCAACTCCCTGAAGCAATTCCTTGATTGCTTCAGCACCCATACCGGTTCTGAACGCGTTGCCGTACATTTCTCGATACTCAATGTACTGCTTTTCGGTGAGAACAGTACCCTTTGTAAGGGGTGTGTCACCGGGATCAAGAACTACGTTCTCAGCGAAATAGAGAACCTGCTCAAGATGCTTGGGAGAAATGTCAAGAATCATAGGAATTCTTGCGGGAATGGACTTAAAGTACCAAATGTGGCAAATAGGAGTTGCAAGCTCAATGTGACCCATTCTCTCACGTCTAACCTTTTTGGTTGTAACGTCAACGCCACACTTTTCGCACTTGTGAACGCCCTTGTTGTGCATGTTCTTGTACTTTCCGCACATACAAGCGCCATCCTTGGTAGGACCAAAGATACGCTCGCAGAAGAGGCCACCGACCTCTGCCTTGAGTGTTCTATAGTTAATAGTCTCGGGCTTTGTTACTTCGCCGTATGACCATTCTCTAATCATTTCGGGGGATGCAAGACCTATCTTTATGGAATTAAATTCGTTGTGTTCCATTGTAATATCTCCTTTCCCTTAATTAATCTTCATCGGCGAAGTCGTCTTCATAAACGTCGCCAAACAAATCGTCATCTTCATCTGCGTTTTCGATAATGAAATTATCCTCAACGTCATCAGTTTCAACATACTGCTCGAAATCGTCATCCTCAGCAGTGGGAGCAAATCCTCTTGTTGAGTAAACGGGAGCTTCCTCTTCAGCGCAAAGTGTGTTGAGCTCGATCTCATTACCTTCCTCGTCAAGAACGCGGATGTCAAGAGCAAGAGACTGAAGCTCCTTAACAAGCACCTTGAAGGACTCGGGCACACCGGGAGTAGGAATGTTCTGTCCCTTAATAATTGCCTCGTATGCTTTTCTACGTCCGTTGATATCGTCGGACTTAACAGTAAGAATTTCCTGAAGTGTGTAAGCCGCACCGTATGCTTCAAGAGCCCAAACCTCCATCTCACCGAAACGCTGACCACCGAACTGTGCTTTACCACCGAGGGGCTGCTGTGTAACGAGGGAGTAAGGACCATTGGAACGAGCGTGGATCTTATCGTCAACAAGGTGATGGAGCTTGAGGTAGTACATGATACCAACTGTTACGGGGTTATCGAAGGGTTCACCTGTTCTACCGTCGTAAAGTGTTGTCTTACCGTCAACTACTCTGAGCTTATCCTCTGCTCTGAGCTGTGCAACGTATTCAGCATCAGCCTTCTGCTCGTCAGTAAGACGCTCAATGTGCTTTTCGCCATTCTCATCAACTGTCAAGGAGATAAGCTCCTTGCCTGCTACGTTCTCACCTGCGCGGATCTCACGGTAAAGACCTGCCGCCTCAAGACATGCAACGATATCTCTCTCGTTTGCACCGTCAAATACGGGAGTCATGATCTTCCAGCCAAGCTTTCTTGCAGCGATACCAAGGTGTACCTCAAGAACCTGACCGATATTCATACGTGAAGGAACGCCCAGAGGGTTAAGAACGATGTCAAGGGGTGTACCGTCGGGAAGGAAGGGCATGTCTTCGGGAGGAAGGATGCGTGAAACGACACCCTTGTTACCGTGACGACCCGCCATCTTGTCACCAACGGAGATTTTTCTCTTCTGAGCAAGATAAATTCTTACGCTCTTGTTTACGCCTGCGGGGAGCTCGTCGCCGTTTTCGTGTGAGAACACCTTAACGTCAACAACGATACCCGACTCACCGTGAGGAACACGGAGGGACGTATCTCTAACTTCTCTTGCCTTCTCACCGAAGATAGCGCGGAGAAGTCTTTCTTCACTTGTAAGCTCAGTTTCACCCTTAGGAGTGATCTTACCTACAAGGATATCACCTGCACGAACCTCAGTTCCCTTCTTAACGATACCCTCAGCGTTAAGATCCTTAAGAGCATCCTCACCAACATTGGGGATTTCTCTTGTGATTTCTTCCGGACCGAGCTTTGTATCGCGAGCATCGTGCGTGTATTCTTCTATATGAAGAGATGTGTAAACGTCATCTCTTACAAGCTTTTCATTAAGGAGAACCGCGTCCTCGTAGTTATAACCTTCCCAAGTCATAAATCCGATAAGCGCATTCTTACCGAGAGAAAGCTCACCTGCATCAGTAGCGGGACCGTCAGCGATAACCTGACCAACCTCTACTCTCTCGCCTCTTTCAACGATGGGACGCTGATTGAAGCAAGTGCCCTGGTTAGTTCTCTTGAATTTTATGAGATTATATGTTTCTTTATGTCCGTCTTCGCAAAGGATAACGATTCTGTCTGCGTCAACGTAGTCTACAACACCTGCAACCTTATTTGTGATTACAACACCGGAGTCAACAGCTGCAGCATACTCCATACCCGTACCAACAATGGGGGAGTCAGTAACCATAAGCGGAACTGCCTGCTTCTGCATGTTAGATCCCATGAGCGCACGAGAGTTGTCGTCGTTTTCAAGGAAAGGAATACAAGCAGTAGCAACGGATACCATCATCTTGGGAGCAACGTCCATGAAGTCAACGTCAGCAACGTCAACCTCAATGATCTCTGCCTTATCACGAGCAGTAACGCGAGATCTCACGAAGCAACCGTCTTCGTCAAGAACCTCATTCGCCTGAGCAACAATGTAGTTGTCCTCAGCGTCAGCTGTCATGTATTCAACCTCGTCGGTAACCATGTGGTGAACCACACCGTTTTCGTCAACGAAGTGTTTAACCTTGCGATAAGGAGCCATGATGAAGCCATAATCACTAATCTTAGCATATGTCGTAAGATAGGAGATAAGACCGATGTTAGGACCTTCGGGTGTCTCGATGGGACACATTCTACCGTAGTGAGTATAGTGAACGTCACGCACGTCAAAGGATGCTCTATCTCTGGAAAGACCGCCAGGACCGAGAGCGGAAAGACGTCTCTTGTGAGTAAGCTCAGCAAGGGGGTTGTTCTGGTCCATGAACTGAGAGAGCTGGGATGAACCAAAGAACTCTCTGATTACAGTTACGATGGGTCTGATGTTGATAAGCGCCTGAGGAGTGAGCTTCTCGTTGTCCTGAGTTGTCATTCTCTCCTTAACGATCTTGTCCATTCTGGAGAAACCGATTCTCATCTGGTTCTGAAGCTGCTCACCTACTGAACGGATACGACGGTTGCCAAGGTGGTCGATATCGTCGTACTTACCAATTTCGTGTGTAAGACCGAGGAAGTAGTTGATGGACGCAAAGATATCGTCCTTTGTGATGTGCTTGGGGCAAAGCTTGTGAATATTGAGCTTAGCCAATTCCTTGAGCGCGTCAACGTCGCCGCCAACCTCTTCCATAAGGGAGAGAAGCGCGTCAACTCTAACCTTCTCCTTGATACCGATATCAGTAAGGTCTGTGCCGATTATATATTCAGGTTCTATTGTGTTGTTGGAGAATACTCTTACAACGTTACCGTTGTCGAGCTCGAGAGAAACGGCGTTAACAGTTGCGTGTTCGATAGCATCTGCAACCTCTCTTGTAATAACTGTTCCCTTTTCGTAGATAATCTCACCGGTGAGAGGAGCAACAACGTCCTCAGCTAGGCGGTGATCAACGATTCTGTCGGAGATCTTAAGCTTCTTGTCAAACTTATATCTACCAACGGGCTGAATGTCGTATCTTCTGGAATCGAAGAAGTAGTTGTTAAGGAGTGTGTAAGCTGACTCAACGAGCGGGGGCTCACCGGGACGAAGTCTCTTGTAAATTTCCTTAAGAGCCTCGATACCTGCGGATGTGTGATTTCTTGCCGCAAGCTCCTCGCACTCGTCCTTTTCAAAGGTTGTTGTGAGCATTTCCTCGTTACCGAAGATAGCGTAAACGTCTTCCTTAGTTTCAATTGTGGAACGGTATTCAACTACCTTGCCCTTATCGTCAGTTTCCTCGCCGGGAACTACGCCAAGAGCACGAATGAGCATCGTAATCGGAACTTTTCTGTTCTTGTCGATACGAACCCAAACTACGTTATTTATATCAGTTTCGTATTCAAGCCATGCGCCACGGTAAGGAATTACAGTTGACGCGTACATTCTCTTACCGGACTTATCGATCTCGGAAGAGTAGTACATGCCGGGAGAACGGATAATCTGGGAAACGATTACACGCTCAGCGCCGTTGATTACGAAAGTACCTGTCTCAGTCATTATAGGGAATTCACCCATAAAGATGTCGGACTGTTTAACTTCGCCTGTCTGCTTGTTGGTAAGACGAACGTTAACCTTAAGGGGAGCCGCATAGTTTACGTCTCTCTCCTTGCACTGTTCAACAGTGTACTTGGGCTTCTGGTCAAATGAGTATGAAACGAACTCAATGGACAAGTTACCCGAAAAGTCCGTGATGGGGGATACGTCGCGAAGAACCTCTGCAAGTCCTTCCTCGAGGAACCACTTGAAAGACGCTGTTTGGATCTCAACGAGATTGGGAAGAGCAAGCGTGCTTCTATTTTTGGAGAAGCTCATTCTCGTGGTTTTACCCTGTTTTTGTTCTCTGATGTTGATCATTAATACAATCACTCCATTCAAAAATATTCGCCACCGCAAATCGAACTGTTTGCGGCGTTTTGCCAACTTCCGTTTTTTCCTTATATATTATAAGCGCCGTTTTTCGCTATTTCATAAGGTCTCAAAAGGACACAGTTAGCAATTATATTGCAGTTTACTATTTTATCACAACAAACTACTCTTGTCAAGAGTTTTTTTGGAATTATTTTATATATTTATGAAAAAAATTGTATTTTTTTAAAAACTTTTTTCAAAAAAAGTATTGCATTTTGTTTTGAGATGTGGTATTATATGCAATGTATGGACGAGAATGCTCGCACACCCTCTCAGGTGCAGGCATTTAGTGTTTCAGTAAATTAACAAGGAGGGTATAGCTTTGGCAAATATCAAAAGTGCAAAGAAGCGTATAAAAGTTATTCAGGCAAAGACATTGCAGAACAAAATGTTCAAGACACAGCTCAAAACTGAAATCAAGAAGTACGAGGCAGCTCTTGCAGCAGGCGATGTAGAGCTTGCTCAGGCAACTTACAAGGCAGCAACAAAGAAGATTGACCAGGCAGCTTCTCGTGGCATCATCCACAAGAACGCAGCAGCTCACAAGAAGAGCCAGTTCACAAAGAAGCTCAACGCTTTGGGTTAATTCAATTCAAATAAAAAGGCGGACACATCTCATCGTGTCCGTCTTTTTATTTTTGCAATTTTTCCGCAAAAATCCATTCGATTTTTGCTTGTTTTTTATTGACTTTTATAATTTACTTTGTTATAATAAATTTATCTATATCAAAAGTTAAAAAACTCTTTGAAAATAAACAAAAGGAGACACATATGAACAAGGTTCTTAAAATTGCAATTGTAGTGGTTCTCTGCCTCATTGTTATCCTCACAATAACACTCTTTGCCTTCAATGGCAATAACGGACAGGGCGGCAGCTCCACGTCATCCTCAACAACATCATCCACAACAACGGGCGGTGGTAATCCCGAATGTACAGAGCATATCGACGCAAACGAAGATAAGGTTTGTGACACATGCGGCGATCCCATTGAGGACGAGCAACCCGAGTGCACCGAGCACATTGACGAAAATGAAGATAATCTTTGCGACACTTGCGGAACTGAAATTGAAGCATCCACAGGTGATGTGGAATTCACAAAGGTTGAAGACAAGGTTTATGTAATCACCACCGAACTCAATCTTCGCACGTCCCCCAACGCGGACACAGATGGCAATAAAGCTAATATCTCCGTTCACATGGACGATGTTCTTTGGCGCACAGGCTATAATGCAGAGTGGACAAGAGTATCGTACGAAGGAGAAACTTATTACGTTAACAGCAAATACGTAGTTGTTGGCGAACCCATCGTTGATTTTGATGAAACAAATGACACAGTTTACTATACAGGACCCTACTCTTCAATCAAGGTAAGATTCAAACCTACTCTCACCACAAAAGAAGAATACTCCTTCGTGGTTGGCACAATCAACTACGGCACAGAGCTCAAGCGTTTGGGCGTAGCTAAAAAGGCAGACGTAAGCATTGATGACGACGGCGAAGCATACGAAATCTTGTGGGCAAAAGTGGAATTCATCGTTGACGGAGTAAAGATAACAGGCTACATCAACAATAAATACCTCTCCACCAGCCCCAATCCGCAGGAAGGTAACCTCGTCTTTGAAGGTCGCAACGACATACTCATTATAACAGCCAAGGAATCCTACGGACTTAGAACATCCCCCAAGTTCACAACTGACGGTTCAAATATTGGATGCTACGTTATCCCCGGCACCGCAGTTCTCAGAATTGGAAAGGCAACAACGGCAGATGCTGACGGCATCTACTGGAGTAAGGTTCAGTACAACGGTGAGACATATTACATGAACGCCGAAAAACCCGAATACGCAGTACTCAAGGGTAATGAATCCGACAACGATACCGAAACCTTTGATAAGCTCTTTAGAGGAACTTATTCAATAATCCTTCCCGAATCTTATGATATTATAGCAAACGATGCTACCCAATACATTATCAGCAACGGTACAACTGTAATAAGCGTGGCAAATTCCGGAAATGTCGGCGATATGACCATTACACAATTTGCGCAGGCAGTTATCGACACCCTTGGACTTGAGAACGTTGAAGTACAAACCAAGGACGGTAAAGTATACTTTGAATTTGAGGTAACGACCACCCTTGAAGGAACAGCAGTCACAGAATACTATCTCGTTGTATTCACAGAAGGCAAGGAAAACAATTATTTTGGAACAACATTTGGCGCAGCAGGCACAAAGGAAGATAATTCAGCCGTCTTCTGGACATATGCAGGTCAAATAAGAGTAGTCGCACCTGCAAATTAACAACACACAAAAAATCCGAGAGCAAACCGCTCTCGGATTTTTTATTTTTCAATTATTTGCAAAGCTTTTTTAATCTCACCAAAGGTGTAGCCGTATCTCACAAGAGATGCAATTATCTTCTTCTGCGTATCGGGATCACTTGGAAATACCTTGTGTTTTTTGCGAAAAAGCGCAACGCAATTATTCACAAGAGTCTCCTCATCAATGCCCTCAAGCTCGCTCGCAATAATATCACGGTCATAGCCCTTGGCACAAAGCTCACGGTAGATGCGCTTCTTGCCCCAAAGCTTTTTGAGGCACGAACGCACGAGGCTCTCCACGTCCGCCTCCTCGTCAATAAGTCCAAGCTCCGCAAGCCTTTGAGCCGCATCCTCGGCACTATCGCGGTCAATACCCTTTTGTCTGAGGCGCTGAGCAAGTCGCACACGCGACGACGAGGAATAGGCAAGCAAGTCGCTTCCCTTTCTCATTGCCACGCATCTTTTTGACGCCTCTTCAATTTGGTCAAAGACGTCCGCGTCAATAATCGCGCCACGACAAAGCCCAAGCTCGAGGTATTGTTCCGTGAAAAGCAGGAATTTTCTTTTTTCAACGTTCCCCGTCTCTCCCGTAATCGAGATGCCCACAAGCATCTCCGAGCCCTCACCGAGTGCATTGACGGAAATTATTTCAATCTTCATTATATAATATCAATCCTCGGAGAGAGTTTCAAGCTCGAAGGATTCAAAATCATCATCGTCGTCAAGCTCAAATTCATCACTGTTGTCACTAAGCTTGTCAGCCATAGCACGCACCTTCGCCTCAAGCTCGTCCATGAGCGCCTGATTGCTTTCAAACACCTTGCGCGCATTGTCCTTACCCTGAGCAAGTCTCTCACCCTCGTAAGAGAACCAAGAGCCGCTCTTCTTAATGATGCCGAGCGTAATACCCATATCGATAAGCTCGCTGGACTTGGAGATGCCCTTTCCGTAAAGAATATCAAACTCCGCAACCTTGAAGGGAGGAGCAACCTTATTTTTAACTATCTTGCACTTAACACGGTTTCCGTAAACGTCCGCACCGTTCTTGAGCTGCTCGGTCTTTCTAACGTCAATACGAACAGAAGAATAGAACTTGAGCGCACGGCCACCGGGCGTGGTCTCGGGGTTACCGTACATAACGCCAACCTTTTCACGAAGCTGGTTGATAAAGATAACCACCGCGTTGCTCTTTGAGATAACTGCGGAGAGCTTTCTCATAGCCTGGGACATAAGGCGAGCCTGTACGCCAACCATGGAAGCGCCCATGTCGCCGTCAATTTCCTGGCGAGGAACGAGGGCCGCAACGGAGTCAACTACAACTACGTCGATAGCACCGGAGCGCACGAGCGCCTCGGTAATTTCAAGCGCATCCTCACCGCAATCGGGCTGGGATACGAGCAATTCATTTATATTTACGCCAAGCGCCTTTGCATAAACGGGGTCAAGAGCATGCTCCGCATCAATAAAAGCCGCTTCTCCGCCCTCTTTTTGCACCTCAGCAATAATGTGAAGAGCAACTGTTGTTTTACCCGAGGACTCAGGGCCAAAGATTTCAATAATTCTTCCTCTCGGAACACCGCCTATACCGAGCGCAAAGTCAAGAGCAAGAGAACCGGTGTGAACCGCCTGCACTTCCATTCTTGTGTTTTCGCCGAGCTTCATAACCGCGCCCGCACCAAAATCGCGCTCAAGCTGAGCAAGAGCCGTTGAGAGCGCCTTCTTACGAGCCGCCTTATCATCAATCGGTACTGTTTTAGCTACCGCTACCTTTTTAGTTGCCATATCAAAATCCTCCAAAAAGAATATTTTTCATTTACGAGCCCATTATACACCCATTTTTCGTCCTTGTCAAGACATTTTTTCTCAAATCGGAAATATTTTTTTATGTTTTTGAATTTTCTTTTCGATAATTCCGTTTTTGGAATTGTGAATAAAACTCCTCGAAAATGCAAATATTACATATTGAATATTTCCTCGGGAGTTGATTTTTATGTTTTACCAATTTTTAGCCGACCTCAATTTTCTAGTTGGTTTCATCCTCTTTTTGTGCTATTCCTATCAAATTTTTTATACCATCGTTCCCTTTTCCATAAAGCCGCGCAGACACAAAATGCCCATCAAAATAAATAATATTGCAATCCTCATAGCCGCGCGAAACGAGGAAGCCGTAATCGGTAACCTGCTTGATAGCATCAACTCGCAGGACTATCCAAGCGAGCATTTGCGGACAATCGTGATAGCTGATAACTGTACGGATAATACCGCATCCCTCTCCCGTGAGCGAGGTGCGACTGTATTTGAGCGCTTCAACCAAGAAAAAGTTGGCAAGGGCTACGCGCTTGATTTCGTAATCGACAAGCTTCGCGAGAGTGGGGAGTGGGAGCAAATCGACGGTGTAATTGTCCTTGATGCCGATAATCTCCTCACTCCAAACTACGTAACAGAAATGAACAAAACCTTTTCCGACGGCTACGAAGCATTCACAAGCTACCGCAATTCCAAAAACTACGGTGATAACTGGATAAGCGCGGGCTACGGACTTTGGTATATCCGCGAGTCAAAATTTCTCCACTACGCAAGAATGCTCCTTCGCTCGTCCTGCGCGATTTCGGGCACGGGATTTTTGGTTAGCCGATCCCTGCTCGACCGCTTCAACGGCTGGAAGTTTTACCTTCTCACCGAGGATATCGAATTTTCCATCTTCTCCGTTATAAACGGAGTGAAAATCGGTTGCTGCATAAATGCCGAGCTCTACGACGAGCAACCCGTCACCTTCCGCCAATCCTATAAGCAGCGCCTTCGGTGGTCAAAAGGCTTCTTCCAAGTGTGGAAAAAGCACGGCAAGGAGCTTGTAAAAGGAATTTTTAAACACCGTAAATTTGCGTTTTTCGATATGACTATGAATATAATGCCCGCCTTCATTCTCACCGTAGTCCTGTTGTTTACCAGCATCACATCCCTGCTCTTCGGCATTTTCGGTTGGGGTGATCCCTCTCCCGTTGTCGAAAGCCTGCTCGGATATATCGGATTCACCTATTCGGTGATGTTTTTGATGGGACTTGTTACCCTCGTTAGCGAATGGAATAAAATCCACACCACCGCAGGAAGAAAAATCGGCTTTTTGTTCCTCTTTCCCATCTTTATGTACACCTATATCCCCATATCCGTAATCGCCCTGTTCAAGCCTGTAAAATGGGAGCAAATACACCACACGAGAGCTAAAAGCATTGATGATGTGATAAAGAAAAAATGAATGATAAATTTTAAGTTAGAAGTTACGAGCCTACTTTTTTCGAGAAAAAAGTAGGCAAAAAAGCTTTTTATCGCACTTCGTAATTAGATTCCGCGCAAATTGTGTCAACGAGTTGACACATAACGTTTTTCTCGCTATTGGGCAGGCTCCACGAGAACCCCCAAAGCTCATTTCATTCGCTTCAGGGAACCCCTATGCTCGAAAAACTGTAATTTGCTACACTCTCTATAGCCACAAGCAAAGCAAACGGCTATAATTCACATTAGCAAATTATAGATTTTCGAGCATAAGACTTCACGGCGGTTGGGGGCTTTTTGTGACCCTTCGCTCATATCTAACCTCGTAGGGACCGACCTCCCGGACGGTCCGTTCGGAACGAAAGCTACGTCCCTTTGTAACGGGTCGTCGAGGACGTCGACCCCTACGGTGTGTATGAGTATAACATTGTTCGCCGTAGGGGCGGATTCCATATCC
>CANBDB010000038.1 GCA_947367285.1 uncultured Clostridia bacterium
GGTATTTACAAATATCATATATGGTGTTATAATGTAATTGTAAAAGTGGGATAGTGGGCCTGCTTTGAAAATTGTTTATAAATCATTAATATAAAACGGAGTAATGTTATGAAAAAAGTTGCTTTATTCAGTTCGCTTGTTTTGATTGTAACGTGTGCAATTTGCTTTGGCGCTTGTACAACGGAATGCGATCATGCTAATGCCGTTGTTACCGTGGTTGAACCCGATTGTACCAACGAGGGATATAATATGAACGAGTGCCCTGATTGTGGATACGTTTGGCACGACACCTTTGTTCCCGCAAATCCGGAACAACACGTGTATGGTTGGATAGATCACGTTGACGCTACCTGTACCGAGGAGGGATACGATTATTACGTATGTGCTTGGTGTGGTGTTGAAAAGACCGAAACGCTTGAAATAAGTGACCACAGCTTTGGCGAATGGGTAGTTGTTGAAGAAACCACTTGCTCACATCTTGGATATGAGGAAAGAGTTTGCTCAGGCTGCGGACTTGTAGAAAGACAGGATGCAACAGAGCTTCTTGAGCATACATGGGGTGAGCCCGAGGTTGTAGAGCCCACCTGCTCCAAGAAGGGTTCTGAAACAAGAGTTTGTACCGCTTGCGGTGAGGAGAAGGTAGACATTCTCAAAAAGCTTCCTCACACTTACGGCGAGACACAAACAAAGAAGCCCACCTGCACAGAGCACGGTAAGGTTTATGAAATTTGTTCCGTATGCGGTGACGAGCACATTCTTGCTTATCTTGCTACCGACGGTCATAAATATGGTGAATGGTCAGTTTCTGTTGATCAAACCTGTGAAGAAAAGGGAGTAGAAAAGAGAGAATGTACTGTTGAGGGTTGTGGCCACGTTGACACAAGACCCATTGATGAGCATACCTACGTAGAAACAGTTAAAGCTCCTACATGCGGTAGCGTTGGTTATACCGAGCACAAATGTGAGGACTGCGGATATGCGTACATTACCGATTACCTTCCTGCCATCGGTCACCTCTTTGGCGAGTGGTATGACGTTGAGGATATTGAAGACCTTGAGCGTAGAGACTGCGAATGCGGTCACTTCGAAGTTAGAACCAAGGAATAATTCGAGCATAGATTAGGAGAAAAAATAAAATGAAAAGAATTTTATCAATTTTGACAATTGCAGTTTTATTGCTTGGCGCGATCGCATTAACTGCTTGTAACGAAGAACACACACATACATTTGAGTCCACAGTGGTAGCGCCCACTTGTGTGGACAAAGGTTATACAGATCACGTATGCTCCGATTGCGGATACATTAAGCGTGATACGTTCACCGATCCCGTTGCAGAAAATCACAAATTTGAGCTTGTTTCAGATACCGAGTCCACTTGTACTGAACAGGGCGCTAAAATTGAAACTTGCGTTTACTGTGGCTTGGAAAACGTTGAATACCACGATTTGCTTGAGCATAAGTACGGTTCTTGGAAGATAGCGCTTGCTCCCACATGTACCGAAAGTGGCACAGAGCAGAGAACTTGCTCCGGTTGCGGAGATGTTGAGGAAAGAGTTGTTGACGCACGCCACGACTACGTTTCCGTAGTTACTGCCCCCACTTGTCTTGCACAGGGTTATACAACTCACACATGCACAGGTTGTGGTGACATTGAAATTGATACACTTACTGAAAAGGTTGACCATAAATACGGCGACTGGACTGTAGTTGAAGAGGCTGATTGCGACGGCGGTGTTGAAAAGCACGTTTGTGTATGGTGTGAAGCCGAGGAAACAAGAGAAACAGCTCCCGTTCACACATATGATGTTGTTTCAACTGTACCCACTTGCGAAGAGCAGGGATATAACACATACACATGCGCTTGCGGTGATACATATGTAAGCGACTATGTTGAAGCTCGTGGCCACGATTACACAGCAATCGTTGAGGTAATTGCTCCCACATGCACAGAGATGGGTTACACATCTCACAAGTGCGCATGCGGTGCTGAGGAAAGAACCGATTACACATCTCCCGTACACGTATTCGGTGAATGGGTTGTAACACTTGAGCCCTCTTGTCCCAATAAGGGCCTTGAGGAAAGAACTTGTGAGCTTTGCGGCGAAAAGGAAGAGAGATTTGTTGACGTAAAGGGACACAACTTCACAGTAGAGGTAGTTCCTCCGACATACGACGAAGCCGGCTACACAGTTAAGACTTGTCCTTGCGGCGAGAGAGTAGTTACCGACGTGGTTAAGTACGTTACTGAAGGACTTGAGTACAAGCTCAGCTCCAATAACCTTGGATATAAGGTTATCGGAGCAGGCTATTGCACCGACAACACAATCGTTATTCCTGAGGCTATTGAGGGTGTTCTCGGATTTGGCGAGCGTCCGGTTATAGAAATCAGATACTTTGCATTTGACAATAACGAAAACATCACTTGCATCTACATTCCCGAGACTGTAGAGATTATTGGTGAAGCAGCATTTGAGGGCTGCGTAAACCTCGAAAAGATCGTGTTCCGCGGAACAATGGCTCAGTGGAACGCAATTACAAAGCGTACAAATTGGAATAATAACACAGGAAACTACGTAGTAGTTTGCTCCGATGGTGTAATTACAAAGTAAAAAATTAATTTATCTAACATAAAAGCACAGGACCCGAGTGGGCCCTGTGTTTTTTTATAAAAAAATATGATTTTTTGTCATTAAAATGTGTCGAAAGGTGTTTACAAAATGAAATATATATGCTATAATACATAATGATAAAGTATAAGTGGGGTAATGCGCCCACGGATATGATAGTATAATTTTTTATTTGAATTATCATATAATTTATTGTAATCAAATTTCGGAGGATGAAAAAATGACCAAGCTTTTTTCAACGTTATTGATCGCTTGCCTTTTGATAGGTGCGATGTTTATGGTTTCTTGCGATTTGTTTCCTGAAGATACAAATCCCGAGCATATTCACGAGTGGGAGGATACAGTAGTAGAGCCTACTTGCGTAGCTGAAGGATATACTATCCACGTTTGCAAAACTTGCGGATATGAAAGACGAGACACATTTGTAGAACCTACAGCGGAAAAGCACGTATATATAGAAGAGACAATAGCTCCCACATGTACGGAAGACGGATTCACACGTATGACCTGCTCTACTTGCGGCGACGTGGTTGAAAAGGACGTTGTGGCAGCTCATCATAGCTGGAGCAATTGGGTTGTAGTTGTAGAACCCAGCTGTGCAGATAAGGGCCTTGAGAGAAGAGATTGCGCTTACTGTGACGAATTTGAATACAGAGAGACAAACTCCGCACATCATTTTGATGCAGGTGTTGTAACAGCACCCGGTTGCGAAACTGCAGGATATACTACATATACATGCACTCTTTGCGGATATCAAAAGAAGGATAACACAACAAAGGCAAAGGGTCACACATTTGGCGAGTGGTACGTTTACGTTGACTCTACTTGCACAACTCTCGGTGAATCTCGCAGAGATTGCCAGGTTGAGGGATGCGACGGTTACGAGTCCAAGGTAATCCTTACTCACCACTACGATATCGCAGTTAGCAAAGCTCCCACTTGTGATCAGTATGGTTACGAGGGAAGTCAGTGCGTTGATTGCGGAAGCATCCGCATCGAGGTAACATACGAAAAGCTTGAACACAGCTTTAACGAATGGCACGACGTTATCGGCGGACCCAATCAGGAGCAGAGAGAATGCGAATCCTGTGGTCATACCGAGTATAGAAACAAAGATTGATTTGCTGATAATCGATTATAGGAGGAAGTTATGAGAAAATATTTATCTATAATACTTATGGCAGCTTTGGTGCTTTGTGCTATGCTCATGGTTGCTTGTGAGGATGACCAGCCCATAGGTCACCAGCATACTCTTGTAGATACAGTTGTTGAACCTCGCTGCGATAGAGAGGGATATACAATCCATACCTGTACAGAGTGCGGCGAGAGCTGGCGCGATACATTCGTTCCTGCAGATGCTGAAGCGCATAAGTTCAACGTAGTTGAAACTGTTGAAAAAACTTGTACTAAAGACGGTTACATAAAGGAAGTTTGCGAATACTGTTCTCAAGAAAAGGTAACAGTTATTGAAGCATGCCACGAAATGGGTGAATGGACTGTTACATTGAAACCTAACTGCACCGATTGGGGTGAAGAGAGAAGAAAATGTAATGTTTGCGGTGGAAATCAGGAAATCCGTGAGCTTGAGCCCAGACATACATATTACGCAGTTGATGACGTAGTTACGGAGCCCACATGTACTGAAAAGGGTTACACAACACATTACTGTGCTAAGTGTGGTTATTCTTACACTGACAAGGTTGTAAGCGCTAAGGGTCATAACTGGTTGATCCTTGATACTGTAAACGGCGACCAGTGGGTAATGTCCATTCAGGGCACTTGCACATCCTACGGTGAAGAATACAGAAAGTGCGGCACATGTTCTCTTATCGAAAAGAGATCTACAGGCTATTACCACGTTTACTCCGATAATGTTGAGGTAGTTGCTCCCACATGTACAGAGCACGGTTATACAGCTTACACTTGTAAGTATTGCGGATATAAGCACCTTGATGATTACATTGATCCTACACACTCCTACGGCATTTGGACTACATATATAGCTCCCACATGTACAACAGAGGGTATCGATCAGAGAACATGTAAGTTCTGCGGTCATGTAGATCAAAGATTTACTGATCCTAAGCATACATTTGTTAAGTCCGACGTTGTTGTTGAACCTACAAAGTTTGAGTCCGGTTATACCGAATATCACTGTGCTTGCGGTCTCGTTGAAAAACGCGACTTCAAATCCGCTACAGGCTCACTTGGATTGGAATATGCTAAGAAGAGAGAGTACAATAGCGCGACAAATACATACGTTGAGTATTACGTAGTAGTTGGCATCGGCACTTGCACCGATAAGGAAATTGCAATTCCTTCCGAATATAACGGTCTTCCCGTTCTTAGAATCGGTGATTCCGCATTCCAGAATTGCAAGCAGATCACAAAGGTTTATATTCCCACATCCGTTAAGAGCTTTGCTCTTGCAGCATTCTGGGGTTGCTCCAATATCGAGAGATTCGAGTATGAGGGTACAATCGACCAGTGGCTTGCTATCAATAAGAACGGAGATAGCTGGAATACAGGTCTTGATAAGGATTGCACGGTACGTTGTGAAGACGGTATTATCGCCGGCGACGGAACAATCTTTAGAGATTAATTAAAACAAATAACCCCGCGAGAAATTCTCGCGGGGATTTTTTATTCTATTTTATTGGTTCAAAATCGCTTGCAGGATGTTTGCAAAGTGGGCATATAAAGTCCTCGGGAAGAGAATCACCCTCGTAAACGTATCCGCAAATCTTGCAAACGTAGCCCTTCTTGCCTTCGGTTTTGGGTTTCGGCTTTACGTTCGCGTGGTAGTAGCTGTATGTCATCGTTTCCTTGTTGCTCTGCACCTTTGCCTCGTCAATGGTGCAAATGAACATTCCGTGCGAGCCGAGGTCAACGTATTGCTCTACAGTGAGGGACATATAGGAGTTTACGTAATCAGTGAGATATACGAGTCCATTTTCACTTCTTACAACGCTGTCACCTGCAAATTTATCAACGTTTCTTCCGCTAACGAATCCAAACTTTTCAAAAATAGAGAATGGAGCTTCGGTTGAGAGACAGTTAACGTTGAGCTTGCCGGTTTTCTTGATAACGTGGTGTGAGTAATTTGCTTTATTAATGGTAACGGAAATTCTCTTGGGAGCATCACTCACCTGCGCTACGGTGTTAACTATAAGACCATTGTCCTTCTTGCCATCGTGGCAGGTAACAACGTAAAGGCCGTAGCCAATCTTGAAGAGCGCGGTGGTGTCGTTCTTATTTTCCGATACATAATCCTTGCACAACTCATCCGCCATCGCCTCAAGCGCTTTGGTGCTATCCGCATTTAGCGCGGAACGAATGGTACAGGTGGTTTCAAGATAAGTGATGTCCTTGGAGTTCTCGAGCATACCGCGCATAACTTTTGCGGCGGCGGGTGCCCAGCTTCCATTTTCTATAAAACCAATAGTGCGACCCTTGAATCCGCGCTCGGTCAAATTATCGATAAATTGGCGCATATATGGGAATATATCGGAGTTATAGGTGGTTGTTGCTAAAACGAGCTTGGAGTATCGGAAGGCATCCTCAACCGCCTCAGCCCAATCGTAACGTGCGAGATCTATTGTAACTACCTTGGGCGCTCCCTTGGCTTTGAGCTTGTCAGCAAGCATCATTACTGCCTTTTTGGTGTTGCCGTAGATTGAGGTGTAGGCAATTACTATGCCTTCTTCCTCGGGGAGATATGATGACCATATAAAATACTGAGAAATGTAGTGATCAAGGTCACCTGTAAGTGTGGGACCGTGGAGGGGACAAATTGTTTTTATGTCAAGCATAACTGCTTTTTTGAGTACGGTTTGTACCTGCACTCCGAATTTTCCAATGATGCCAAAATAATAACGTCTTGCCTCGCAATCCCAGTCCTCGTCTGTATCAAGTGCACCGAATTTTCCAAAGGCATCCGATGAGAAGAGAACCTTCTCGGTGCTTTCATAAGAGAACATAACCTCGGGCCAGTGAACCATGGGTGCTGCGATAAAATTAAGAATATGCTTGCCGAGATTGAGGGAAAAACCGTTTTCGGCAACTATTTTTTTATCCCCATCGATTCCGCCAAAGAAATTATCCATCATCACAAATGCCTTGGAATTCGCAACGATTTTAGCCTCGGGATAAACCTTCAAAAAGCTTGCAATATTAGAGGAGTGATCGGGCTCCATGTGATGTACAACGAGATAATCGGGTTTTCTCTCGCCGAGAACGGCTGATAAATTATCGAGCCATTCGTGTGTGAAATTTGCATCAACAGTGTCAAGAACGGCTATCTTTTCATCGAGAATTACGTATGAATTGTAGCTCATTCCATTGGGAACGGAATATTGACCTTCAAAAAGGTCTATGTTTTTGTCGTTGACGCCAACGTAAAGTATGTTGTCAGAAATTTTCATATTTTACTTCCTTTATTTAAAATTTTGTATATATTCTTCGTAGCAAAGTCCGGTTTGATGCATAATGGATGCCACCTCAAGACCCACAAAGCGATAGTGCCACGATTCATAAGAGTAACCGGTAATATCCACCTTGTCGGCAGGGTAACGGAGAACAAAGCCATACTTCCAAGAGTTTTCAACGAGCCAATCAAATGCGGCGGTGCCTTCAAAATCGTCGTCAACTACACCACCAATGGATTTGGTTGTAAAGTCAACGCAGAGTCCTGTTTGATGCTCACTCTTGCCGGGCTCGGAAGAGTAAGTGAGGACGATTTCACGAGCCTCCTCATAGGAGAGACCACCCTGCATCTCCTGCTCGATATACATATCAAAGAGCATTTCCTGATAAGCATAGGAGCGGTATGCGCTCGTTACGTAGGCATCGGTGAGACCTGCCGCAAACATATCCTCCATCATTGCCTCAAGTGCCTTTTCGGCAACGGAATAGAGATATATCACACTGCTTTTTCTATATTGCTCGGGGATTTCAATGAGAGAATCCTTATCCTCGGGAAAGTTCTCTCCGAGGGCATTTTGCTTATTTGCAAGTGTAAAGATATACTCATCATTTGAGTTAATATAATCCAAAAAAGAGGAAATGTCGGTGATGTATTCGATTTCGGGGTTTCTTGCAACTAAATAGAGCTTATCGCCATTCGTTTGGATATTAGTTTGCTTACCTTCGGTTGACACGTTAATACCGTGTACAAGCTCTTTGGCGGTTTCAAGGGGAATAAGGCAAAATCCGCTTTTAATAATTGCCTCAGCGGGCATTTTAACGGTTAGACCGTTAACTGTGGCCTCTTTTGAGCCGTTTTCAAAGCTTGCTTCCGTGCCGTTTATTTTGAAAACTGTTTTAGAAAAGAAGGTGCTTTTCTCAATTTTGCAGTAATCGGCTAGCGAATTCATATCAACGAGCTGAATATCGCCCGAGATGGCGAGCTCCTCAGAGAGCTTTTGCTCGGTGTTGCCGTAGCAATATACGTATTTGTTATTTGTTTTTGAAGTTTCCATAAGAGTGGCTATAAAAAATAGAACGGACGCGAGAAGAAGGATGCAGAGCGCACAGGCAATAAACCTATATCGGTCGGTCTTCTCATTTTTCTCAACTGTAGCGTAGAGATTGCGTCTTATTTTATTGTATGGAGTAATGTTTTTCTCATTCTTCATATTTTTCACTTCGTTTCTATCATCATAAAGTACGGGGATGTGGGAGAGTTCACTATCTGAACCTTGGTGCAGCACACCTTGAAGCGAGAGAGGGTGGAAAGGTATTCAGTTATCTCCTTGCCCTCGGCATCGCCCTCGGGATGACCCGGGTAAACTGCAATGAGAAGGATCGCGTCCTTGCCGAGTAGCTCTATTGCCGCCTCGATAGCGGGCAGAGTTGTTGCGCGCATTGTGGTAATGGATTTGTCACCGCCGGGAAGATACCCAAGATTGAACATGCCAGCCTTTATTGGCTCGCTAACGTAGTTTTTAACGTTGTGGTGAGAGTCGTGGATAAGGGTATAGTTTTCGGGGCAACCTGCCGCCGCAAGATTTTTGCGAGTGGATTCCACCGCGCTTGCCTGAATGTCAAAGGCGTAAACCCTGCCATTCTCACCAACGGTTTTGGACAAAAATTCGGTATCGTGACCGTTGCCCATAGTGAAATCTACCGCCACGTCGCCCTCGTGAAGATGCTCGAGTATAAATTTTTTATGTAAATCAAGAAGCTCAATCATTATTGTATGCACTCCATATAAAATTATTGACAAAATAAATTTTTGTATGATATAATTATTATATAATATTTTAGAAATTAAAGCAAGAGATTGGAATAAAATAATGAGCAAATTTTTTGAGGATATAAAAACCGAATATGAGGGCAATTTACCCTTTGTCCGCGTAAGATACGATGGCGAATATGACCTTGCAAAAACACTTGATTGCGGTCAGTGCTTCCGTTGGGAAAGGGTGAATGACGAGTGGCTCGGTATAGCTTTCGGGAAACTTATTTCCGTTAAGCAAGAGGGCGGAGAACTTGTAATCTACAACTCCACCGCCGAGGATTTTTATAACATTTGGTGTCATTATTTTGCGCTTGACGAGGATTATGAGGCGATTGATGCCGAATTGCTAAGAAATTGTCAAAATCCTGCCTTTGTTAAGGCGCTTGAATGTGGAAAGGGCATCAGAATACTTCACCAAGACCCTTGGGAAGCGGTTTGCTCGTTTATTATTTCACAAAATAACAATATTCCGCGTATCAAGAAGATAATCGACGCTCTCTCGTTTGCACTTGGTAAGCAAGTTGATACATCAACAATGCAAAATCACGGGGCGGCGGGTAGGGAATTTTACTCGTTTCCTACGGCTGATGCGATCCTTGGCGCAGGTGAGGACTTTATATTCTCACTTAAAACGGGTTTTCGCGCAAAATACATAATTGACGCGGCACAAAAATGGTGCTCGGGCGAGATAAATGCGGAAAATTTGAAGCAGATTGAAAAGCTCGACGAGGCGGTTGCCTATCTTTGCAAAGTCAAGGGAATCGGCTTAAAGGTAGCCTCCTGCGCGCTCCTTTTCGGATTTGAAAGGCTTGATCCGTTTCCTGTTGACGTTTGGATGAAGCGAGTGTTTGAAAAGTATTTTGAAAAGGATTTTGCGCCTGCCACCTTTGGCAAATACGCGGGCGTTGCCCAGCAGTATCTCTTTGATTATGAGAGGAATAACCAACAATAAATAATCAATTTACATTTGTTGCGGGGCGTCGAGGACGTCGCCCCCTACATTGATTAGACTGGTTTAATAGCCGATCCGTTCCCACTTTGTTTTCAAATCGGCTATCTTAAGTTATAAGCAACTTATAAACCGTAGGGGGCGACGTCCTCGACGCCCCGTTTGCATAATCCAACAAGCTAAAATTACATTAAATAGCAAATTTTCTGGAAGTATTATTAAAATCGTTACACTTTTTCCGAAAAATCTTGACTATATTAGTGTAGGACAGTAAAAAATCTCGAAAGGAGAAATAGTATGAAAAAACTATTAATTTTAGCTTTTGTATTTATTTTATGCCTTAGTTGTCTTGCTTCGTGTGACGAGGGAGTAACTCATCTTGGATGCGAATATGAGTATATCCCGTATGAGCAGGGACATTTTAAACAATACACCTGTGGATGTCCGTCTCCTGACATTTTAGAAGAGCATTATGACCGTGACAGTGACCTCTTTTGTGATGCTTGCGGACACGTTGTGAGCAATCCGTCTTGTGGTGATATCAAATGGCAAAGTAGTGAAACACATCACTGGTGGTTGCCCGAACCTGAAGGGGAAGTGGGTGTTGATGTCGTTTACGGATATGGTGAACACGAAGATAAGGATGTCGATTTCTTTTGTGACATTTGCGGGTACAATATTTATCCGCTTATCCCACCTGACAACTTCTTCCTGCGCGATCAATCGGGCTATGAGTGGCTTAACGAAATTACAGCGGAGGACGTTAAAGAAATCAAAATGATTTCGGGCGGCGGTGGACCGTTGCCTCCTGTTTCCTTTACGTATATTTCTTCCTCTACCGATAAATCGGTAATTGCAAATATTTTTGAAAGCTATTATTCTCTCAATTCAATACCTGTTTCCGAGGAAGAAACACAAATTCCCGACGGTGGATATTTTGTTGTTCAGTTTATGTTGAATGACGGAACAGTTAGAAAAATCCATTTTATTAACGGCGAATACTACTGCAATAGCAACAGTAACTATTTTGATATAGCTGCTTTGCCCGTCTTCCGCGACGGAACGAATTTTGTAAATTCTTATGGGTTCGAGGAATGGGATAAACATTGCCGAATTCACCTTATGGATGGAAGTCCCGTTTGTGAACTCCCCTTATCAGAGTTTGAGTTTATCGAGGTTACGGATGATATTTGTTTGAATGATGTGGCTCCCACTCATTATATTGAAATGCGTGGCGAAAAAATATATTTTATTTCCGAATATTATTTTTATATTGGTGATGATAGAAGTGTTTACTATCAGCTCGTCGGCAAAAACCTTGAAGAATTGATATACGAATATACTGTATTGCCGGATTAGAATAATACTAACA
>CANBDB010000039.1 GCA_947367285.1 uncultured Clostridia bacterium
GAGTTTAGCACAAATTTTTTTCAAAAAAGTAACAAAATAATGAAATTGAGGTCAAAATCTTGACAAGTTTACTTATAAAACTCTTTGTAAAGGACTCTGAGCGCGTGGGCGACAAGCGAGTTCGAGAAAATTATGGCACGGTAACAAGCGTAGTGGGAATTATCATCAACCTTCTTTTGTTCGTGGGCAAGTTTCTCGTGGGAACGCTTTTTGGCTCAGTGGCTATTTCCGCGGACGCGATAAACAATCTCAGCGACGCGGGCTCGTCCCTTATCTCACTAATCAGCTTTAAAATTTCATCAAAGCCCGCCGACCGCGAGCATCCCTTTGGTCACGCAAGAATTGAATATATCGCATCCATGGCGGTGGGAGTTATAGTTCTCTTTATCGGCTTTGATTCCCTTAAAGAATCCTTCTTTAAAATTCTCACTCCCGAGCCCATGAGCAAGAGTTTTATTGTTCTTGCGGTTCTTCTCGCATCAATTTTTGCAAAGCTCTGGCTTGGAATTTTTTATAAGAGTGTTGGCAAGAAGATAAATTCCGAAATTCTTAAGGCGGCAAGTGCGGATAGCTTTTCGGACGTGCTCTCCACGGGAGCAACTCTTGTCAGTGCACTTGTTTGGATGTTCCTTGACTTTAATATCGACGCCTATGTTGGTCTTGTGGTTTCCGCTTTCATTCTTGTTGCGGGACTTAAGATACTTAACGAGAACAAGAATATCATTCTCGGCTCATCGCCCGACCCCGAGATTATCGAAACAATTAAGGAGCACGCTCTCGAGGACGAGAGAATTCTCGGTATTCACGATCTCATTGTCCATTCCTACGGTGCAGGCGCAACAATTGCGTCATTTCATGCCGAGGTTGACGGAAAGGGCGATTTCTTTGAGGCGCACGATCTTATAGATAATATCGAAAAGCAGCTTTTAAGCGAACATAATATCGCTTGCACAATACATATGGATCCCATTGTTACTGACAATGAGGAGATAAATGCTCTTCGAATGCAGGTAGAGGGTATTGTTAAGGGTATTTCCGCGTCATTTCGCATCCACGATTTCAGATGCGTAACGGGTCCCACTCACACAAATCTTATCTTCGATATCGAAATTCCTTTTGAGGATAAGAGAACAAACAAGGAAATTCTTAACCTTGTTGAAGAAAAAATAAAGAATATTAATGAAACGTACTTTGCGGTAATAAGTGTCGACAGAGTATAATGTATAAAATTTACGAAAGGGGGTAAAATATGGCAAGGCAGATAGGAATTGATCTTGGTAGCGCCAATACGCTCATATATCTCAAGGATACGGGAATAATTCTCTCCTCACCCACCGTTATCGCTATTGATAAGGGAACGGGAAAGGACGTGTGCTTTGGCTCACAGGCAAAAAAGATGCTTGGCAAGACCCCAAAGCATTTGAGAGTTTCGCGTCCCGTGCGCGACGGTGTTATCACTGATATGGACGATACTACGCTCCTTATCTCAAAGCTTCTTGAAAAAACCGAGCTTGTCTCCTTCTTTGCTCGTCCCGATGCGTACGTTTGTGTTCCGTGTAAGTCCACCGAGGTGGAAAGACGTGCGGTGCAGGCGGCAATTTATGAGGCGGGAACGAGAAACGTTGCCCTCGTCCAAGAACCCCTTGCGGCAGCGGTGGGAGCCGGACTTAAGGTTCTCTCTCCTAAGGGTAGAATGATAGTTGATATCGGTGAGGGAACAACCGAGTGCGCGGTTATCAGCCTTGGCGAAATCGTTGTTTCGCGCTCTCAAAAAATTGCAGGCTCAAGCCTTGATAGAGCAATTATTAATTACCTTCATAATGAAAGAAGAATAGAAATTGGTGAGCTTACCGCCGAGCGCCTTAAAATAAAGCTCGGTACGGCTACTCCCAAGATAAATCGCGGAGAGGGCGAGGTTATCGGTAGAAATTTGTCCAACGGTATGGCTATTAACGCAACCGTTACGAGCAAGGAGATTTGCTATGCGATCCGTCCCGCGCTCGCGTCAATAGTTCACCAAATCAGACTCACCCTGGAGTCAACTCCCCCCGAGCTTACAAGCGATATTTGTAATAACGGTATCGTCCTTTCGGGTGGCGGTGCGCTCCTGCCCGGAATTGCGGAATTTATCAGCGCTGAACTCGGTGTTAAGGTTATGGTCGCTCCCAAGCCCCTCGAGTGCGTTTGCGTTGGTATCGGTAAGATGCTCGAGAGCGAGGGCGAGCTTAATAAGATTCTTTTTAAAGAGTATCAGTAAGTTAGTTGTTGGAATGTTCTTTTTCGAGAAAAAGAACCAAAAAGCTATTTATCGCGGCTTTGCCATTGTCGCAGTAATGTTAACTGTGAATATATAGTTCATATCACGAACTAAGTGTGTTAAAAGGTTTGCACTGACCCGCGTAAATTTTCGACCATTCACAAGTGAATAGTCGGTTTCGAACTAAAATTTCAATCTTACAAGCAAGCTTGACGCTTGAATTTTTAATTCAAAACTTCGAAAATCAAAACTGTGTTTCGATTTTCTAAAATTTACTCGTTCTAATTGTAGACGTAGGGACAGGCGTCCTCGACTGTCCGTTGCTAAAAAAATTTCTAAACACAACGGCTACAAACCAATAAACGAATATAGTTCGTGTTGTATTTATTAAATTCAGCAATACACTATTGCGAGAACCGCGAAGCTCCATAAAAGTTTTTTGCCTACTTTTTTTCAAAAAAGTAGGAATAATAAAGAGAAAGGGATAAGATATGGTATTTTCGTCGAACGAATTTTTATTTTTGTATTTGCCCCTTTCTCTTATTTTATATTTTGCCGTTCCGATGAAATGGCGAAATCTTGCGCTATTTTTAGTTAGTTTAGTTTTTTACGGTTGGGAAAAGCCGATATATCTTCTGATTATGCTTTTCGTGATAGTCGTGAACTACGTTTTCGGCTATCTTATTGATAGGGCGGGGGAAGATGCAAAGAAGAAAAAGCGCGCGCTCGTGTGGGGTGTTATACTGAACCTTGCGGTGCTTGGATTTTTTAAATATGCGGACTTCCTGCTTGAAAATCTCGGCGCGATACCGTTTCTCGGCTTTATAAAGCCGATTGGTATTCAGCTTCCCGTGGGAATTTCGTTCTACACCTTCCAATCAATGTCGTACATTATCGACGTTTACCGTGGCGACTCACGCGTGCAAAAGAAATTTGTGAACTTTGGCGCGTACGTTGCCATGTTTCCGCAGCTTATTGCGGGCCCTATAGTTCGATATTCCGACGTTGACAGGGAACTTGGCGAGCGTAAATGCACGCTCAGTGAAAGTGCCGACGGTGCGAGACGATTTGTGATAGGACTTGCCAAAAAGGTTCTTCTCGCGGATACCGCAGGTGCGCTTTGGGAGCAAATTGAGGGAGTTCCGAGGGAACAAACGAGCGTGCTCTTGTTGTGGTTCGGTATAATTCTATATGCCTTCCAAATATATTTTGACTTTTCGGGTTACAGCGATATGGCGATAGGACTTGGAAAGATAATCGGCTTCCATTTCCCCGAGAATTTCAATTACCCCTATATTTCAAGGAGCATCACGGAATTTTGGAGAAGGTGGCACATCACTCTCTCAACTTGGTTTAGAGAATACGTGTATATTCCTCTTGGCGGCAACCGAAAGGGCACGCCGCGCCTTGTGTTAAACCTTTTGGTTGTATGGTTTTTAACGGGCTTTTGGCACGGTGCGGACTGGAATTTCGTGCTTTGGGGACTTTACTATTTTGCACTTCTCGTTATTGAAAAGCTATTCCTCAAAAAATGGATTGATAAGCTCCCGAGCTTTATCTCACACATATATGCACTCTTCTTTGTGCTGATAGGATGGCTTATTTTCTATTTCAAACAGGATTGCGGTGGCTCGAGTGAGCTCGCATCTTATTTCCTCGGTATGTTTGGCGGACTTGGACTTCCGCTTTCAAACCTTGAATTTGGCTATACTCTTGTGCGAAATCTTCTTCTCATGGCGGCTCTCGGCTTTGCCGCAACACCGTATCCGAAGGAGCTTTTGATGAATTTCAAGAATAAAATGTCGAGCGATGCAAAGAAGAATATTTTTGCAATCGCATGCGACCTTGTGCTTGTGGCGGTTTTTGTGCTTTGTATCGTATATATCTCATCCTCGGACTACCGCCCCAACATCTACTTTGAATTTTAAGGAGCAATATGGAAAATTTAGAAAAGAAATTGTTTACAAAAAATGATGCTTCTTTTATATGCGAGCATTGTGGCAAGGAGGTAAAGCCTCTTGGCTATTCCTCAAGAAATCATTGCCCGTTTTGCCTGTGGTCGCTCCACGTTGATATAAACCCCGGGGACCGCGACAACTCTTGCCGCGGACAAATGGAGCCCATTTTTGCCGAGGTTGATGCAAAGAAAGGATTTGTGATAGTTCACAAATGCACTAAATGCGGCGAGATTAAGAGGAATCGTGCGGCGCACGAGGCGAGCGTTCAACCCGATAATCGAATGCTCCTCATTAAGCTCACCGCTGGGCAAAGAAGTTAACGTATGCTTATCTCACGGCAAGCTGTGAGTAGGTGTTCCACGTCGCGATGTGAATTGAATATTCCAAAAGAGGCGCGTACCGCGCCTCTTTTTTCTGTTCCGAGAGAACGGTGTGCGAGTGCGGCACAGTGAAATCCACTCCGAACACAAATTCCGCGCGAATCAAGAAATGCTCCAACCTCGGTGCAGGGGATATCCCCGATATTGAAAAGCAGGGTGTTGCCCTCGTGCTCGGGCATATAGACGGTTGCACCACGAATTGTCATCAATCCGTCGCGCAAAAGGCGAAAAAGCCCTCTTTCGTGCGAGGATATTGTGTCAATGCCGAGCGACCTAACCTCTCTTATCCCCTCGTAAAGACCGGCTATTGAGGGCAAGGGGAGAGTCCCCGCTTCAAAGCGGTCGGGAATGTCCCGGGGCATTTCTCCGTCAAGTGAATTTATCCCGCTTCCGCCCTCGACCAGCGTATCCAAAATCTCTTTCGAATTAAAAACCACAAATCCGCACCCCTGCGGACCGTATAGACTCTTGTGTGAGGGAGCAACGAGAAAATCAATATTCATTTTCTTCATATCAATGGGTGCGTGCCCGATTGATTGCGCGGTGTCGAGCGCAAAAAGGATGTGATTTTTTCGACATATTTCGCCAATTTTGTCGACGGGCACCGAGAGTGAGCAAATATTGGACTGATGCGCACAAATAATGAGCCGCGTGCGCGGTTTTATCCTGTGTTCTATCTCCGACCCGAGTGCCTCGGGCGATTTGTCCTCGGTAGAGAGAAAATTAAAAATATCGTAGGTTATCCTACCCTCGTCCGCAAGCTTTTTGATAGGGCGGTACACGGAGTTGTGCTCCATATCGCTGATCAGTACGTGGTCGCCTTGTTTCAAAATTCCCTTGATTAACATATTGAGCCCATAGGTGCAGGACGGAACGAACACAACGTTCTCGGACGCATCCGCACCGACGAGGGAACAAATTTCTTCTCGGCACTGATATATTTTTTGCGCGGCGAGCAGTGCGAGACGGTGTGAACCGCGCCCCGCATTTCCACAGTAATTACTTAGGCAGTCCGATACTCCAAGGATAACGCTACGCGGCTTGGGGAAGCTTGTTGCGGCATTGTCAAGATAGAAAATTTCGCCTTTCAAATCAGCCTGCCCCCTCCCGATATAATCTCGCCCGGATAAATTCCCGATCTTTTTAAAACGGAAACGATCTCTCTCTCAAATCGCGCATCAAGCTCTATTCCATAGGCGCATCCGTGCCGTGTGAGACGAGGGTCGATTGAAACGATTTTGACCGCATATCCGTAACCTTCCAGCGCCCTTTGCGCCTTGATGCAAATATTTAAAGTTTTGAGAGTTGCAACTCGTGTGTTCATATATAAAACTCCATTTTTATTTTTTAACAGTATATGATTTTTTATGAATAATTGCCCCAAAGCGAGGGAATACTAAATCATCACATTTTAAGGAGAAAAAATATGAAAATACAAAAAATACTGATGCTTGTGTGCGTTTTTACACTGTGCACGGCACTTTGCAACGTTTTGCCGATACACGGAGAGGAAAAAATATATGAGAGTGTGCTCCGCCTGCACGTTCTTGCAAATTCCGATAGTGATGAGGATCAAGCGCTCAAGCTCAAGGTGCGCGACGAGATACTGTCATACGTTTCACCAAGGGTGATTGATGCTACGAGCAGGGAAGAAGCACAGCAAATTTTGCAAAACGAGCTTGAGAATATAGAAAAAATCGCCGCGCAGACCGTGGCGAGAGAGGGATACGATTATTCCGTCGACGTTACACTCACCGTTGAGGAGTATCCCACGCGTAATTACGAGGCGATGAGCTTTCCGTCGGGCGAGTATATTTCGCTTCGCGTGCTAATCGGTGAAGCCGAGGGGCAAAACTGGTGGTGCGTTCTTTTTCCGCCATTGTGCCTTAGTGCCGCGAGCGAGAGTGTGGAAAATGAGGAGGCATTTATTGCAGTTGGGCTCAATTCCGATCAGTACAAGATAATAACCGAGACCGACGATACAACCTACTATCTGCGTTTCAAACTACTCGAAGCCCTGCAGGGAATAAAATAATAGAAAAAACCACCCGAATGGGTGGTTTTTATCTTTAAATATTCAAAATAAGTGTTACAACAATAAATAGCGCGTAGCAAAGAAGCGCGGGGAGCGACGATAAAAGTTCAATCAAGCTCCAAAAGGTCTTTGCGCGCGGAGTTGACTTTGTAAAGTTCTCGCCGAATTTGGTGTGAGAATATCTCCTGTAAAGTCGAGCGAGCTGGGAAAATAAGAATATTGCGATCACGAGCGTTGCTATTGCGAGCAAATATCCAAAAAGCTCCGCGTTTGAACTAACATTTTTGACGGAGACCAAGGTCGGCTCGGCAAACACCGCATAAACATTGTAGAGTATGTGCAGGGCAACCGAGAGTGCCAGAGAGTCCGTCGCATATACGATAACGCAAAGGAGAGCGCTAAAGAAAAATCTCCACGCGAGATGCTCTGTATCAAATCCGAGCAACGCGTAAAAAAGCGACGAGAATATTACCGCAGTGAGCCTGCCGCGCTTGTCGTGCTCTTTTAAGAGTACGCCGCGGAAGATAAGCCCCTCAAAAATCGGAGGCACAAGGCAAAATGCGAGCAAGAGATATAGATCGCGCCAAAGCGAGCCGTCTCGGTATGCAAAAAACGCACCGTAGAGTGAAAACTCCGTGTATTTTCCCGACACAAATAAAAATTTAAGAAGGGTAGAGCCGCAAACGAGCAATAGTGCGCCAAGCAAGACCGTGAGCAAATGATATTTGCGCGGAAGCGCAAGATTGAGTGTCGGAACGTATTCCTTGCCACCGCGCGACGCAGCAAAAAGAATGTACGGCACAACAAAAGCGGCAGGTATCATCAAAAGCATAAAAGCATTATTGGAAAAAAGTAATGCCGAGTTTATAAAATTAAAAACGGACAGGAGCAGCATTGCCACAAAAATGAGCAAGGCCGCGCCGGATGGGGCGAAAACAAGCTCCGCCAGAAATCTTTTAATTTTGTTCATTCGGACAAAGCACCTCACTTTCCGTAATTATCATATTGAGCGCACTGTCATGCATCTCGCTTGGAATGGAGTCAAAAAGAAGCTCTGAGTAGGTAAATCCCGCGCAAACTCCTTCAAAATTGCACAAGAATCTATCGTAAAATCCCTTTCCGTAGCCAAGTCGCGCACCATTACGCGATAGCGCAAGAGAGGGAACGATACAAAGCGTATCCTTGTCGGGCGAGACCGTTTCACAAGACCTGCTTGGTTCTAAAAGCCCAAATTTTCCTTTAACAAGAGTATTTAACTCGCTCACCGCCCGAAAGGTCAAAGTGCCTGTCTCGTGGTCGCACACGGGAAAAGCTACCACCTTGCCGAGCTTCTTTGCGAGCTCAAAAAGGGGCAGGGGAGATATTTCATTGTTTATCGGGAAGTAGATAAGCAAGGTGCTTGCGGTTTTGAATTCGCTTGTGCTTGCCAAAAGCTCGCACGCAGCCACACTTGCCTCAATTATAAATTCTTCGCCAAATCCGCCGCGTATTTCACGGCATTTTTGGCGAAGAGTTATCTTTTCATTAATAATATGTTCGTTCATTAGTTAAAAAATATGCTTGCGGCAATCTCGTCGGCCTTTTCTTTGCCGTCAAGATGCTCGATAATTGCGAGCGCAAACTCGTTTGCACATCCCATGCCCTTGGCGGTGATGACGTTTCCGTCAACTACCACCTTTTCGTCTACAACGGTCGCACCCGCGAGATGCTCCTCAAATCCGGGGAAGCAGGTTGCACGCTTTCCGTCAAGAAACCCTGCCTTGCCGATAACGGAAGGTGCGGCGCAAATAGCACAGAGAAGTCCACCGTGCGCAACACAGTTGTTTGCCGCGGACCAAACGGTAATGCTTTCCTCAAGATTTGTTGTTCCCGGCATACCGCCCGGCAAAATCACAACGGTAGGCATAACGTCGCAAAAATCGCTCTCGCGCAAATTCGCAATAACTTCAATTCCGTGTGCACCCGCTACTTTGGTGTCGTCGCCGCAGCCTACTGCTACGGTTCTTACCTCGTGCCCGGCACGTCTCAAAAGGTCTACAGGCGCAAGCGCCTCAATTTCCTCAAATCCGTTTGCCAAGAATACGTAAATCATATTATACCTCCGTTTTGAAATATTAAATTGCTGATGTTAAGCGAAGCCCCTTGACTTCTTTTCCGTTATTTCACAAAATAGTTAGCAAGCTCGGCAATAGCGACCTCATTTTCCTCTCTTGTGAGAAGGTTTTTAACCTTAACTACGCCATTTTCGAACTCTGAGCCACCCATAATTACGATATGTGTATAACCCTCTTTGGATGCGTAGTCGATTTGCTTGCCGAATTTCTTTGTTCCGAGATAGAGCGCGCTTGTGATACCCGCATCACGAAGAGAAGCGGTGAGAGCGATGTATTCCTTGTAGGGAACGTCATTAAAGCGAGCTACGAGAACCTTTGTGTTGCCCTCGGAAAAATCGGGAACTAGATTGTGTGTTACAAGGAAGTTTTCAAGTGTAACGTCGCCCATGCCGTAGCCAACGCCGCTGACCTTTGCATTCTTAACGAAAAGACCAACGAGGTTGTCGTATCTACCGCCGCCGTACATAGCACGGTTATTTTCGGGAGCTTCGTCAAATACCTCGAATACTGTTCCTGTATAGTAGTCAAGACCGCGGATGATACCGAAGTCGAATACGCAGTATTTTGCAAGTCCTGTTTCCTCAAGGAGAGCGAAAAGGTCGGAAAGCTCCTTTGCACCAACGGAGTCGGGGCAGAGAGCGGTGGCTTCTTCAACGCTCATGGTGTAGAGCGCATCAATTTTAGCGAGCTTTTCGGCATCAATGCCAAGCGCACCCATTTCCTTTTCATAAACCTCGCGCGGAATTTTGTTCTTTTTGTCTACAATTTTTGAAACCTTCTTTGCGCCGTCAGCATCAGAATCGCAAATTGCGGAAATAACGTCATTGAAGAAACGGCGGTTGTTGATATGAACCTTAAACATGGTCTCGTCCGCACCGAAAACGCGAAGAACGTTGATAGCGCTTTCGATAACGTCCATGTCCGCCTCAAAGCCATCGCAACCAAAGATGTCAACGTTGAGCTGCCAAAATTCACGGAGACGTCCGCGCTGGGGAGCTTCGCAACGGTACATATTGGGGATTGCGAACCATTTAAGGGGCATATTGAGGTCATATATTTTTGCGGCAACCATACGAGCCACGCTGGGAGTCATTTCAGGTCTGATTGCAAGGTGGCGGTCGCCTCTGTCCATAAAGTTATAGGTCTGTGTGCTTGCGAGCTCCTCACCGCTTTTAGCAGCGTAAATATCAAAGGATTCAAGCATGGGGGCATTATATTCCTCATAAGCGGATCTTTCAAGAACCTCGCGGATCTTACCAAAGAACCAGTTGCGGAAGCGCATCTCCGCAGGATAGAAATCGCGCGTGCCCTTGTAGGGCTGTGTAGATAATAAATTATTGCTCAAAATATTGTCCTCTTTTCTGTAAAAGATAAATAAACATATATAATCAGTTTAGTATAACATATTTTTTTGCGTTTGTCTATAAAAATAGGTAAATTTGTTTTGTGGATAAATTGGGATTTATGGGGGAGATAGATTATTTTGGAATAGCAGGGGGCTTTTTTGAAAAGCCGCCCCCTGCACCCCCGAAAAACTTTTAAAGTATTTTATCGCTAAATTTCGTGCAAATTGTTTCGCACCGAGATTCTATCGGTCGCTTCACTGGACACGAAGTGTCATTCTGGACTTTTTGCGCTTGCGCAAAAAGGGGCGACAGAATCTCGGCTGGACTCCCTCCAGAATGACCGCGAGTTGGCGGGGCGTCGAGGTAGCGAAGCTGCGCGAGGGGCTTAAAAAACAACGCGGTGTGTTGTTTTTCCCCGAGCGTGACCAAACCGCAGTGAGACCGTCGGTCCCTACGGGTTTGCAAGGTATATTTCGTTAATTCATAGCCGTAGGGGCGGATTCCATATCCGCCCTTTTGGTGTTTCGGGAGCATATGGAATGCTCCCCTACGGTGCGGGGGTATACCTTCGCGTGTGCGTAGCCGTATTGTCACGGTTTTAATTGCACATTGTTGTAGGGGTCGACGTCCTCGACGACCCGTCACACAATAAAAGTTACATTCATTTTGAAACGGACGCGCAATGCGCGCCCCTACGGTGTTTGAGAGTAAGATATTATTTGCGTGTAGCCGTATTGTTAGCGAATGTATACAAGTTGAAGTACATCTTACAGAGGCTCCAACCGCCGTAAAGCCCTATGCTCGAAAATCTATAATTTGCTAATGTGAATTATAGCCATTTGCTTTGCTTGTGGCTATAGAGAGTGTAGCAAATTACAGTTTTTCGAGGTGCCTGTCACACACCGAGAAAAACGTTATGTGTTGCTCCGCAACACAATTT
>CANBDB010000040.1 GCA_947367285.1 uncultured Clostridia bacterium
GAGATATACCCAGGATAACCTCGCCCACACCACAACTCTTGCAGGACTTGAGAGCGCTGCAAGGGAGGATAAAATACTCGAGGCGACCGCCATTATGTGCGACGCAGAATTCAATCTCCACGTCGATCTTGGTCCCGTTTTGGGCTTTATGCCGCGCGAAGAGTGTGTCTTAACGCAGGAGGGCGAACCGATTAAGGACATAGCCATCATCACACGTGTGGGCAAACCCGTGTGCTTCAAGGTGCTATCCATTGACACAAAAAACGGTACACCGCGCGCCATTATTTCGCGTCGCGCTGCGCAAATCGAGTGCAGGAATTACTACCTTTCCACACTCTCCGCAGGTGACATCATTCCCGCCACAGTTACGCATCTCGATACCTTTGGTGCATTTTTGGATATCGGATGCGGCATCTCGTCACTTTTGTCAATAGATTGCATTTCAGTCTCACGAATAAGCCACCCAAGCGACCGACTAACCGTGGGTCAAAAATTAAAGGTGGTGGTTCGCTCCAATGATGTCGAAACGGGACGCATATACGTCACCCTCAAGGAGCTTCTTGGCACTTGGGCGGAAAATGCCGTGGGTTTTTGCGCTGGTCAAACCGTTCCCGGAATTGTGCGGAGCATTGAGAGCTACGGCGTTTTCGTTGAGCTTGCCCCAAACCTCGCAGGTCTTGCCGAGTTGCGCGACGATTATGACTTTTCAGGTAATATCTCGATCGGCGACCGAGTTTCCGTGTACATAAAGAGCATTATTCCCGACAAAATGAAAATCAAACTCGTAATTATCGACTCCACACTTGAAAAGGGCGCACCCACTCCCCTTAATTATTTTATTGACGAGGATGATGAGCACATCAGCGAGTGGCTTTATTCACCGCCAAACTGTATTAAAACAATTAAAAGTGTTTTCGAATAATCCATTGACTTTCCTCGGATAATTGTCTATAATATATAGGTAAAATATCAATAGAGGAAAATATGGAACATAAAGAATACTTTTTGAAAACGAGCATCACGCGCCTATTTTTTATTGCCGCTATCCCGGGCGCGATAAGTATGCTCGCAAGCGCAATTTTCGGTCTTTTTGATGGAATTTTCATAGGCAACATTCTTGGAGAGACCGCATTTGCAGCAATAAATATCGCATTCCCATTCGTAATAATCAGCTTTTCCCTCTCCGACCTTGTGGCAGTTGGATCTGCAGTGCCGATTTCAATCGCTCTCGGCAGGCAGGACGAAAAGGAAGCGAATAATATATTCACCTGCGCGCTTATTATGATTACCTGCGCAGGCGCACTTATGGGACTTGTGCTTTGGTTTGGCGCACCCATAATACTTGACTTTCTTGGTGCAAGCCCCGAGGCGCAAAGACTTGGCGTTGAATACATACGCGTTTATGCGTTCTTCTCACCGATCTCCCCTGCGGCATTTGCCTTCGATAACTATTTAAAGATATCGGGCAAGGTTAAGCTCAGTATGTGGCTCAATATCGGCACGAGCATTGCTACCATTTTGCTTGAATTTCTATTCCTTTTCGTTTTCAGATGGGGCATTTGGAGCGCGGCTCTTGCGCCCTGCATTTGCTTTGGCACGTCCGTTTTGATCGCATTCACCTTGTTTGCCCTTGGCAAGATGCAGCTCAAAATCACAAAGCCCAAATTTTCGACAAGAACCACAAGGAAGATAATCCAATGCGGTATGCCCGTATTCTTGAATAACGTGTCGGGTAGAATAACGTCCATCGCAATGAATAAAGCTCTCATTTCAATGGGCGGAGACCCTGCCGTTGCGATCTACGGCATACAAATGTACGTGGGCGAGATAATCCAACCTATGATATACGGAATTTGCGACTCCCTCCAGCCCTCAATCGGCTACAACTGGGGCGCACGTCGCTTTGACCGTGTTAAAAAGCTCACCAAGTGGACTTTTGGCGCAAGCGCCGCGGTTTCATTTGTTTCCTTTGCAATGATGTGGATAATTCCCGACGTCCTCGTGGCTCTCTTTACAACCACAACCGACGTAGCATTTATTAGTGAGGCAACAAAGGCTCTCAGAATATACGCCGTATCAAAGCTGCTTTTCTGGTTTGCATTTGCAACACAGAGCTATATGACGGCAGTGGAAAAATCGTTCTTCGCGACGCTCATTTCCGTTGGCGCAGCATTTGTGTTCCCGATGATATTCATCTTCGCTCTCTACGACATGGGACTTACGGGACTTTGGCTCAATGCCCCTCTCACAATGGCGGCTTGTTGCATCATATCGCTTGTAATTCTCATTGTCTTCTCAAGGGAAATGAAGAAAAAAGAAACCGAAACACCAAATATAATCGAATAAAAATAAAAGCACCTGTCAAGGTGCTTTTATTTTTATTCCTTTGTCTTATAATCCCTTGCCTCGTCCACATAGGACTGTGCATTATCCGAGATGGACTTAATTTCCTGCTCGGTCAAGCTTCTGACTATCCTAAAAGGGTTTCCAAACGCAAGACTACCCGCAGGAACGGTCTTGCCGCCCGCAATCAAAGCACCTGCGCCAATGATGGAGTTTTCTTCAATCACCGCGCCATTGAGAATTATAGCGCCCATTCCGATCATTACGTTGTTCCCTATAGTGCAGCCGTGCACTATCGCACCGTGCCCTATGGTCACGTTGTCTCCTATCACAACGCCAAAATCCCGACTTGTGTGAATGACCGCATTGTCTTGAACGTTACTTCTCTCGCCTATCTTAATAGAGTTAGAATCCGCCCTGATTACCGCATAGTACCAAACACTCGAGTCGCGAGCAATTTCAACGTTTCCGACAACCCTTGCTCCCTCGGCTATAAATACAGTTTTGTCAATATTTTTCATAAACACCTCTATTAAACGTCCGTTGCATATGTTTGAATAGCTTTTCTCACCAAATTAAACTTTTCGGCGTCGTGAACGTAAGCATTTCTTTGCTTTACAAAATTAGTTGAACCTCTCTTCTCAAAGGTATAACGAGGAATTAACTGAATATGATAATGATTGTTTGGGCCGTCGCACATAGTACACATATATACACGTTCGCAACCGTATACCTCTTTGATTATTATCATAAACTGCTTTGCGAATCTTACGATCTTCTCATTGATACGGTCGGGAGCTTCGCTCATATCGTGATAGTGTTGCATAGTTGATATGCACAAGTGTCCCTCAGCGCGCGGAGCGCCCACGAAAAAGCACTCAATGTCTTCATCCTCATAAAGCATCTTGTCCTTGTTGTCACCGTATACTGCACCGCCACACTCCCTGTTAAAGCAGGTCGGACAAATACCAATATCCGTAAGCTCCCCGGGAGTCATTTTCATTAATTCTTCTTTGGTTGGCACTGTTATCACCCCTATTCTTCGCAATACAATTCATCAAATTGCCATTTGAGTGGGTTTTCACGGATGTATTGGGATATTTCTTCAAAATCACGTTTGCCACGGATTATATGGTCGTAGAATGATAGCTGCCATATATTTTCACCTAATTGTTTAGTAACGGATGATTTGAAAAATTTAACCATCGCACTTATCGTAGGGGGGCACTCCGTGCACCCGCCTGCACCATGTGTATCACTACCAGCAAATGCAAGTGATTTGGCATAATTACATACGAGGACAAATAAATATTTTCGTATGTTTCATTCCACTTTATTAAATTTTCTTCCACAACAACACCCATATTAGATAGTGGTAACCCTTGCGGGAGCACGGAGTGCTCCCCTACAAGTTCCCAATCAAATTTTTGTAAATCGAGTGAACCATTCCACAGCAATTTTTCTTTGTTTTTCGTGCAAATTGTTATAAAATACACACCTGGTTGGGAATAATCATAATTTTGCAAACGATTTTTCTTTCTGATTACTAAGTTTTCTTTCATACTATTTTGCAATTGTCTTATACACCCTATACGTCCCATTCTTGCCCGTTTCGCTGTTTCCTATAACAAAGGTGTTGGCAAGGAGGCGCTCTGGCAAATAAACGTCGCCGAGAAGCGAGTGCGCATCGTTTATCTTATCCGCATCGTCATCCATAAATAGAGTAGTATGGAAAATAAAATCAAGATCGTACTCGTGCAGCGGCACACCGTACTTTTCAAGGAGCATTCCGTTGAGCGCAGTCGCAAGCGCTTCAATTTTATCATTTGAATGCATTCGTATCCACTCGATATTTTCGTGCTTTTCAATGCCCTTCACCGCAATTTCAAAGGGCTGGCACTCCTCGTAAACGCGCGTAATGTCCTCTAAAACACTACTAAATAATGAATTTTCAATTTCAAAGGAAATCTTCAAGGAAATATGAAGCGGCAGTTGACAGGTCACGTTTGAAATATCAATTTTTTCAAACACTCCGTCAACTGCACTTCTAACTTCTTTGAGTTGTTCCTCAACGTTGATTCCAACCCAAACAAACATATAAAATTCTCCTTATCTGAAGTCGGTCGCGCCGTCCTCAAAATAAATTCTTGTTCTAATAATATCGTACTGCTCGCGTGTAACGTCGCCGGACAAGATACCGAGCTTCTCTTTAAGCATTGTAACTATCGTTTCGGGATTGATGTGAGGATGCGTTTGGTTGATGGACGCGGATAATTTTGCGTTAATCTTAACCGCACCGTCCTCAAATCCAACACTCACGTCGCGAACATAGGGAGCAATATCCTGCTCTTTGAAAAATATATTCTTATACTTGTCTTTAGCTTTTTTGAGGATTATCACCTGCTCGGCAGTAAGGATCTTTTCAATCTCGCGTGCCAAATTTTCGTCAGCGCCTTCGGTAACGATTTCAAAATCATACTCCGCCCAATAGATATCCTCGAGCTTTGTCTGTGCGTAATAGGCGTCAAGGAAGCGAAGCTCCTCAGTAAGCTCGTCATTGATGTGCTCCATAAGCTCAAGCGGAGGAATGGCGCGTTCTACTCTCACGTCGAGATACTCGCACTCACTCTGCGCGCCAACGGAAAGAGGAAGCGCAAAAATGAGCTTCGGGTGAGGATTAAATCCCTTGCTGTACCAAAGCGGAGCTTTTGCACGAACAAGCACCTTTGCCATCGCTTTTTGAAGGTCAAGGTGGGAAATAAACTGAAGGTTTCCTACCTTGCGGAACTTAAATCTAATGTATTTCGGCTCAGAGAGCATTGGATAGTCATCCTTGGAATATGGCTTTAATTTTGTTCCTTTTTGGGACACCATGTTCTCTCACCTCCAAGCTTATTTACACCGCAACCGCTGCATTTTTCACGGCAGGAGGGCGTAGTTTTCTCCGCGTAAGCATTGCCTCGCTCGCGCTTCAAAAATTCCTTTGTAACACCGCAATCAATTACGTCCCAAGGAAGAACCTCGTCCTCGCCCCAAACTCTGTTTGAGTAGAAGTTGTAATCAATTCCACAGTCCTCGAATACCTTTATCCACTCATCATAATGGAAGAACTCGTCCCACGCATCAAAGCAGAATCCCCTCTCACAAGCGAGTGCAAGAGCGGGGGCAAGGCGACGGTCACCGCGCGCCAAAATTGCCTCAACGTGAGACACACGCGCATCATGGTGAACGTATCTGATTTTTCTATCGGTAATCTTGCTTTCAAGATATTTTTGCTTTTCAACAAAGGTCTCCATGGAGTCCTGAGCTTCCCACTGGAATGGTGTAAAGGGCTTTGGAATAAAGCAGGAAACGCTCACGGTTACCGAAGGTGCTCTTCCCTTTTGACGGTTGGGATTTTCATAATAAGCCTCAATTACCGCCTTGGCAAGCTCGGCAATTCCGTCAAGATCCTCATAGGTCTCCGTGGGAAGTCCCATCATAAAGTAGAGCTTGCAGGAGGTTTTTCCTGCATCAAATCCCACGTTTACCGCGCGGAGAAGATCCGCCTCGCATACGTTCTTGTTAATAACGTCGCGGAGTCTCTGGCTTCCCGCCTCGGGAGCAAAGGTAAGTCCACCCGTACGAACAGTTGAAATTTTATCCATCAGCTCCTTGGTGAAGCTATCAACACGGAGTGACGGCAAGGACAAGCTTACCATATTTTTGTCCGTCCATTCGAGCAAATTATCAGTAAGCTCGGAAAGACGGGAGTAATCACTTATCGAAAGCGACGAAAGTGAAATTTCATCATATCCCGTTGCCTCGTAAAGACACTTTGCCTGCTCGTTAAGAACCTCGGGTGTCTTTTCTCTAACGGGGCGATAAACCATTCCCGCCTGGCAAAAACGGCATCCGCGGATACATCCGCGATATACCTCAAGCATAATGCGGTCGTGAACGGTTTCGATATAGGGCATAACCACCTTGTCGGGGAAATATGACTTGTCCATATCGGTCATAATTCTCTTAAGTACACGGCGCGGCACGTCCGGGTAGACGGGAGTGTACGCTTTGATAGTGCCATCATCATTATATGTAACGTCGTAAAGAGACGGAACGTAAATGCCGCCAATCTCCGCAGCAGCTCTATGTAAAAAGTCCTTTTTGTTGTAGGTGCCCCTCTCCTTCATTTCAATGTAAAGACGAGTAAACTCAACAAGATTTTCCTCGCCCTCGCCTATGGAGAAGCAGTCAAAGAAATCCGCAATGGGCTCCGCATTGTATGCGCAGGGGCCGCCGCCAATGATTATGGGAAATTCCTCTCCTCTATCCTTGGCATAGAGCGGAATTTTTGCAAGCTCGAGCATCTTAAGTGTGGTAGTGTAGCACATTTCATACTGAAGTGTGATGCCCACAATATCAAAATCTCCAAGGGGATCTCCACTCTCATGTGCAGTGAGAGGAATATCGTGCTCCCTCATCTTTTCCTGCATATCGGTCCACGGAGCATATGCGCGCTCGCACCAAATGTCGGGCTCGGAGTTGAGTGCACCGTATAAAATTCTAACGCCGAGATTGGACATTCCTATCTCATAGGTATCGGGAAAGCAAAATGCCCATCTCGCTTTGATATCTTTTTTATCCTTAATTATCTGTCCGAACTCACCCGCGCTGTATCTTCCGGGCTTTTCAACGGATTTAAGGATTGAAGTATTTTTAATTTTCATTATGTCTCCAATTATCTTTTAAGGTAAAAATGCGTTATAAGCATCATAATTGACGCGCAAAGTGCCGCACCGAGCGCAAGCACGAGCAGGCTCACCGTATTGATGCCTGCAAGCAAGGATAAAGCAAATGAAAGTATTCCGATAAGAATAACGGAAACCGTTCTCATTGTGCTCATAAGATGCTCAAAGCTGTCAAGCTTAATGCACATCATAAGCGCTTCAGTGAGTGCGCGAACATTTTTCGTAGAAACAACGCCTCCCTCAATAGACTTGCTCTGAGGTGTGATCTCCTTGAGTGTGGGACGAACTGCGCTTATATTGAATTTTTTGAGTGCGCCGTAACGCTTAGCCCACTTGTTGTTGATATTGGGGTCGGATGAACGTATGCCAATACCGACACCGCGTGCAGCGAGCTTTCTCGCAAGAAGCTCAAATTCGCTCGAGAATTGATAGGTAACGTAGAGCTTTGCTCCAAGACGTCCGCCAAGAGCGATGAACATAATGCTCTCCTCGCCTATCTCCTCGGATTTAAGATCCGCAGCAGTGTACTTGGGATGAATTCCGCAGCTCTTCATAAACGCGCCCGTACCAATATGAACGAGAGTTCTGCCGTCAACGATTGCAACTATACCCTCTTTGCTTATCTCCTTGATTTCAACGTTCTTTGAATGAACCATTTCAGTGGTTGCAAATTCAAATACCGCTTTAAGAGGGCCGCCTATTTTTGAAAATACCGCCTGCGTGTGATAGAGCACACGGTAGATTTCGTTGTTATCGTAAAGCTTAAGTCCCTTAGTTCTAACGCTCTTCTTGCTGAAAACGTTAAAATCGTCGAAATAAACTATATTGCACTTTCCGTATTCCGCAACGCTCGCCTTGCCGATAATACCCGTTTTGTGCTTTGAGAGTGCTTTGTAAACCGCAAAGAACGCAAATTCACTCTCGCAAATAGCGGATACTATAAGTGTAAACGAAAGCGTGAGTATGAAACTAAGCACAATAGTGCCTATGCTCCTGTTCATCAACAAAAGCACGAGCATAACGCAAAGCGCTACTGAGAAGCTCAGTATGAGCGAAACGAGCTTGCTCATGGAATTTGTTGTGCTTTTAGACGTGGTAGCAAAGAATTTGTTCACGTTTGAAACACGAGAGATACAGTAGCTATCCTTGTCAATAATCTCGCCCGTACTGCTATCCTCTCCCTCGCCCATACGGAGTTTTCCATAGGGCTCAAGCACAATCTTGCGCTCGCTTGAGGAAATGATCTTGAATGTTTCGCTTTGCTGGAGCAAATTGAAAAGCTCATATATTAGATTGAGAAGGAACAAGCATGCCGAAAGCGAATGGAATATCATATAGCAATCAGCATATCCCACCGCAAGCACGAGAACGTCATTTACAACGTTTACGAGCAAGAGTATCAAAGCTCCAAAGAACGCAACTGACGAGAAGTCAAAAACGTTTTTGAAAAGCTTGATGAATTTATCATACGATATTGCTGCGCACAAGAACAAGATTTGCAATGACGCAAGCACGAAAATATCGGGGTGATTATAAACGCTCAAAACTCCGGGCAGCTCATAACCAATCCAACCCGTAATCTCAAGCACCATGAGTACGAGCGTAAGGAAAGCCGTACCAATGGTTTGTACCCAAAGGGATATTTTTTCTTTTTTATATTTTGCTCTGATACTATCATTTTGCATGATAGAAGTATATTCTTTTCCCGAGCAACCAAATATCATCTTGTTTTCAAGAGTATTTGAAGCATCTTCCTTGGTATCAAGAGCTGTTTGGCGAATTTTTTCAAAGCCAACCGTTTGATTGAGCTCACTCTCGCCGCCAAGCGCTACCATGAGTGCAATGTCAACCGCGTCAAGATCTGCACTTGTTACGGGATTAAAATAATCCGTATTGCCACTTGCAGCACCGGTGCTTCGAGCTATTTCAGCACTGTGTGAAAGCTCTTCCTCGGTGGGCGGAATTATTCCTTCCTCGGCGGTCTCGTAATCCTTCGCCTTCATAAGCTGCTGCCAATCCTCAAAGATTGTGTACTGCTTGTCAGGCGCGCGGCTCTCGGTAATTTCAGCCTCAAAAACTACGTCGTCAAGATCACTTGAGAAGTCCTCTACGAAGCTATTGAATACCGTTCCTTGTTGTCCCTCAAGCACCTCATCATAGTTGATGGACTCCTCGGCAATAACTTCTTCAACGATTTCTTCTTCGACTATCTCTTTTTCGACTATCTCTTCATCGACAGTCTCTTCGTCGATAACCTCTTCTTTGACTATCTCTTCTTCGACAGTCTCTTCGTCGATAACCTCTTCTTTGACTATCTCTTCTTCGATAACCTCTTCTTCGACTATCTCTTCGTCGACAGTTTCTTCTTTAATAATCTCGTCTTCAACGATTTCTTCTTCAACGATTTCTTCTTCAACGATTTCGTCGTCGGTGGTATCGTCCTCGACAATTTCCTCTATATTTTCTTCGATATCATCAACAGCTTCTTCTATCTCCTCAAAGCTTGCATTTATCTCATCAGTATTGGGAGATGAAATTTCACCCGTAATAACCTCGTCGTCAACTCGACCAAAGTCAACTGCATCAAAGGAATAATCCTCGCTCATAGCAAATTTATCCCTGTTTACATCGGCTGAAAAATGCTTTTTGAGCATATTTTTGATATCGTCATCAGAGTGAACGATATTTTCGGTAGTCTGAGCCTTAACTTGTTCATTATTCGATTGTACTGCTTGGTGCTCCTTGAGCATTTCCAGCATCTTTTTCACTTCATCATTATCGATGTTTTGCACTCAAATTACCTCCTTTATCTCAAATTTCATATCAATTCAAATTATTTCTTCTGTCTGTGCTGTTTTGACGCCTCGGCAAGAATCACTGCCGCCGCAGTAGACACGTTAAATGAATTCACGTGACCGTACATGGGAATGGAAACGATTACGTCGCTTCTCTGCTTAACGAGCTGGGATACACCCTCGCCCTCGCTACCGAAAACAATGGCGCAACCGCCCGTGAAGTCGGTATCGTAATATGCCTGTCCGCCTGCTTCAGCGGCATAAACCCAAACATTTTGCTCCTTAAGCTCCTCAATGGTCTGCGCGATATTTGCTACCTTTGCAACCGCAAGATGCTCAATAGCGCCTGCGCTGGATTTGGAAACAAGGGGAGTAAGGCCGCTCGCTCTGCGCTTGGGGATAATAAGTCCGTGCGCACCAACACCCTCGGCACAACGAATGAGTGAACCGAGATTGTAGGGGTCGGTAATGCCGTCGGAAATAACGATGAGTGGAGCTTCGCCTCTCTCACGCGCAATTTCAAGAATGTCCTCAACACTGCAATATTCCTTTTCAGCCGCCATAGCTATAACACCCTGGTGCTGACTCATTCCCGCCATACCGTCGAGCTTTGCACGGTCAACCTCAACAACGGGAATTCCGCGCTCAATAGCCTGCGCAACGAGAACTACAATAGAGCCCTCTCTGTCGCCACGGCTAACAAGAAGCTTGTCCACGGCTCGTCCGCTTTTAAGAAGCTCGCGCACTGCGTTGCGTCCAATTACAAGACCGCCAAGCTCGCCTTCTTCCACCTGCACGGGCTCCTTGTAATATTGCTTTTTACCCTGTGTAGCATTTCTATCATCACGGCGAGGAGAATTGCCCTCTTTTCTACCGTGATTCTTGTTTTTATCGTTGTTTTTGTAATTATTTTCTCTCATTTTAAGTCCCTTTCCGCAAAAGAGCACACTTTTCATTTTATTTCATCCTACATTATAACATATAATCTTCAATTTGTGTAGTCCTTTTTGAACTTTATTCAAACTTTTTCTCGACTTTTTTCTAAATAATTAGATATAATTTCAAATTTTGATTTATCGGGGGAGATAGATTACTTCGGATTGCCACTTTTTGAAAAAAGTGG
>CANBDB010000041.1 GCA_947367285.1 uncultured Clostridia bacterium
GGTGGGTGTTATCGTTCTTCTTATCGGCTTTGATCTTCTTAGCGAATCGTTCGGAAAGATATTTGAACCCGCGCCCATGAGCAAGAGCCCGGTGGTTTTTGCGGTGCTTATTCTTTCCATTCTCGCAAAGCTCTGGCTTGGGCTTTTTTACAAAAGCATTGGCGGAAAAATAAATTCCGAAATATTGAAGGCGGCAAGTGCCGACAGCTTTTCCGACGTGCTTTCCACGGGAGCTACGCTTGTTTCCGCTGCGGTGTGGTTCGCTTTTGACATCAATGCGGACGCATACGTTGGACTTGCGGTGTCGTTATTCATTCTGATTGCCGGACTTAAAATTCTTAACGAAAACAAAAATATCATTCTCGGCGCAGCACCCGACAGGGAGACCATTGAGCTTATCAAAAGGGTGGCTCTTGCCGATGAAAGGATCATAGGTATTCACGATCTTATGGTTCATTCCTACGGTGCGGGAACCACTATCGCTTCGTTCCACGCCGAGGTCGATGGCAGGGGCGATTTCTTTGAGGCTCACGACCATATCGACAATATTGAAAAGCAATTACTCGCGGAGCACAACATTACCTGCACAATACATATGGATCCCATCGTTACCGATGACGAGCAGGTGAACGCAATCAAGAAAAGCGTTGAGAAAATTGTGCACGATGCGGGAGAGGGTCTGAGAACACACGATTTCAGAATAGTTACGGGTCCTACTCATACGAACCTTATTTTTGATATTGAGGTTCCGTTTGAGGACAAGAGAAGCAACAGGGAAATTGCTTCTTATATTGAAAATAAAATTTCTTTCTAAAAGGAGAAACGTAATATGAGTAAAAACAGGACAAAAAATTATCCTTTATATGAAACAACTGTTTTCGAAGATTTTAGAATCATGACCGAAAACGTTGCTAACAATTATCCCGACCGTATTGCATACTCATATAAAGAGAATAATCACTCAAAAGAAGTCATCAAAAAGACATTTGCTGAAACAAGAGAATACATCGTTGCTATGGGTACTGGACTTGTAGCTGAGGGTGTTCGTGAAAAGCATATAGCTATTGTTGGTGAAGCATCCTACAACTGGATAACATCATACTATGCTACTATGTCTATCGGTGCCGTAACAGTACCTATTGACAAGGAACTTCCTGCGGATGATATTAGAAGTATCATTGAGAGTGCCGAATGTGATTTTGTTATTTACAGTTCAATTATTGACTCCAAAATTAAGAAAATACGCGAAGATTTGGCGATAAATCCCGTGTTTATCTGTATGAGCAATGAAACAATTCTTGAAGATGTTCTCATGCTTGAAGATATAATTCACAACGGTCAAAAATTGTTTGAAAACGGTGATAATACATATTACGATTATGACCTCGATCCCAATAAGCTTGCAAGCATCGTATTTACATCAGGTACTACAGGCAAGGGAAAGGGCGTAATGCTTACACAGACAAATATCGTTTCTGATATGACTCAGGGTATGTACAATTTCCAAATCACACCCAAAACACTTTGCGTACTTCCTCCACACCACACTTTTGGTTCTACAGTAAACTTTGTAGGCCACTATGCGCAAGGTGCTGAGGTATATATCTCCGGCGGCTTGAAGTACATACTCAACGAGCTTAAAGAGCAGCAACCCAGCCACCTTATTCTTGTTCCTCTCTTTGTTGAAACATTCTATAAGAGAATTTGGGCAACTGCTGAAAAGCAGGGAAAGGATAAGCTCCTTCGCACAATGATCAAGGCAAGTAACGGAATGAGAAAGATAGGAATCGATGCTCGCAAAAAGCTCTTTGCAAGTGTTACAAGCGCCTTTGGCGGTAAGCTTGAAATGATCATCTGCGGCGGTGCGGCTCTTAATCAAGATATTATTGATACATTTGAAGGTATCGGTATTACTATTCTTAATGGCTACGGCATCACTGAATGTGCGCCCCTTATTTCTTGTAATAGAAATGAATTCAGAAAAGCGGGAAGCGTTGGTACACCCATTATCGGCGAACAAGTTAAAATCGCTAATCCCGATGAAAACGGTGAGGGCGAGATTTGTGTAAAGGGTCCTAACGTTATGATCGGTTATTATAAGAACCCCGAGGCAACCGCAGCCGCTTTTGATGACGAAGGATATTTTAAGACAGGTGACTACGGTAAACTTGACGAAGAAGGTTGGATCTACATCACAGGTCGTCTTAAGAATCTCATTATTCTTTCAAACGGTAAAAACGTATATCCCGAAGAAATCGAAACCGAGATATCCCGTATTTACGGCATAAATGAGGTAGTTGTTTATGAAGGACTTAATGCTGACGGTTCAAGCAAGGATTGTATCGTAGCTGAGATTTATCCTGACTTTGATTCACTCAAATTACGCGGTATTGAAGATGCTCAAAAGTATTTCAAGGATAATGTAAACGAGATTAATAAAAAAGCTGCACCTTACAAGAAGGTACAGATCGTTAAGATTAGAAATGAAGAGTTCGAAAAGAACACTTCTAAAAAGATCGTAAGATTTAAGATCAATAGAATCGTTGATTAATAAATTAAAGCCTGCAAGCAACGCTTGCAGGCTTTTCTTAATCCACAAATGAATCGGCAAAATCGGTAGCGAGTTTATCGCAACGCTCGTTGTATGCGTGTCCAGCATGTCCCTTTACCCAAACAAAAGTAATTTCGTGCTTTTCAATAAGTTTCAAAAGCTGTTCCCACAAATCAGGATTGAGGGCAGGGGATTTATCCGCTTTTTTCCAACCCTTTGCCTTCCAAGATACCGCCCAACCGTTCGTGATAGCATCTATCATATATTTGGAGTCGGAGTAGAGAGTAACCTCACATTTTTCCTTGAGTGCCGACAGTGCCTTAATAGCGGCGGTAAGCTCCATTCTGTTGTTTGTTGTAGAACGCTCTCCGCCTGAGAGCTCTTTTTCAACCTTACCATAAACAAGAATAGCCCCCCAACCGCCTTTACCGGGATTTCCGCGGCAAGCTCCATCAGTATATATATCAACGTGTTTCATCATATTTCTCCAGTTCATTTATTTAATTAATAATACCATATATATTAAATAAAGTCAACATTTTTTCAGCCAATATTGTTGACATTAATAACTGTTTGAGGTAGAATATAGGGTAAGATATTATTTTAGTTTTAAGGAGATAATTAACAATGAAAATTGATATATATTCAGGATTTTTAGGAGCAGGCAAGACCACTCTTATCAAAAAAATGATATCCGAAGCATATTCCGGTGAAAAGCTTATGCTTATAGAAAACGAGTTCGGTCAAATTGGTATCGACGGTGGTTTTCTTAAGGAATCGGGTATCAATATAACCGAGATGAACTCGGGTTGCATTTGTTGCTCACTTGTAGGTGACTTTTCCAAGGCACTCAAAGAAGCAATCGACACATATCACCCCGAAAGAATTATAATCGAACCCTCGGGCGTAGGAAAGCTTTCTGACGTTATCAAGGCAACTGAAGCTGTGCTTAACGAAAATGTAACACTCAATGGGCTTACTACTGTTGTTGACGTAAACAAATGTAAGATGTATATGAAAAACTTTGGCGAGTTTTTCAACAATCAAATCGAAGTTGCAAAATGCATTATTCTAAGCCACACCGGTAATGCGGGTGAGAAAAAGATAGCTGAATGTGTTGCGCTCATTAGAGAGAAGAATTCAACAGCTACTATTATTACAACCGACTGGGACAAGCTTACCGGTGCTCAAATTCTTGACGCAATAGAACATACCACTACTCTTGAAAATACAATTGAAGAGTTAAAGCATCACCATGAGCATCACCACCATCATGAACATGATGAGCATTGTGAATGCGGTTGTCATGAACATCATGAACATGAACACCACGATCACCACCATCACCATGAGCATGATGAGCATTGCGAATGCGGTTGCCACGATCATCACGAACACGGTCACGAGCATCATCACCATCACCACGCAGACGAAGTATTTGCTTCGTGGGGTATCGAGACCGCTAAAAAGTTTTCTAATGAAGAAATCAAAAATGCTCTTGATGAGCTTTCAAACAAAGAGAAATACGGCATTATCCTTCGTGCTAAGGGCATTGTAGACTCGAATGACGGAGATTGGATATATTTCGATTATATCCCCGGTGCTATTGATATTCGTCGCGGAAATGCGGACGTTATCGGAAAACTGTGTGTAATCGGCTCCGATATTTGTGAGCACAGTTTAAGAGAATTGTTTAACGTATAATGGAGAATAAAATGAAAAATCAAATTCCGGTGTATTTATTTGTCGGCTTCCTCGAGGGCGGCAAAACACATATGATTCAAGAGTCCATGGAGGACGAAAGATTTAATTCAGGCGAAAAAACCTTACTAATATGCTGCGAGGAAGGCATTGACGAGTATGACGTATCCCGCTTTTGGGGCAAAAACGTATATATTGAAAATGTCGAAAATGAAGAAGATATCACACTAGAATTTCTCAACACCTTGACAAACAAGCACCTTATTGACCGAATCATCATAGAATATAACGGTATGTGGCAGCTTGACACACTGTTTATGAATATGCCCGAGGAATGGTCCATCTTCCAGTGTGTTATGGCCGCCGAATGCTCCACCTTCCAGCTTTTCAATGCAAATATGCGTTCACTTATGTTTGATAAGCTTTCCGCATGCGAGATGGTGGTCATCAATAGAACCACACCTGACGCCGACAGGGAAGACATTCATAAAATTGTAAGAGGTGTAAATCCCCGAGCGGAGATTGTTTACGATTTCCCCGACGGAAGAATAGAATACGACGATATTGAGGATGAGCTTCCTTTTGACGTAGATGCACCAATTATCGAAATTGATGACAAGGACTTCGCCATTTGGTATAGAGATATGGGAGAAGAGCTCCCCAAGTATCATAATAAGACAGTTAAATTCAAAGGACTTGTAGCGCGCGACGCACAACTTGGCACAAAGAGTATCATTATCGGACGCCACGTTATGACCTGTTGTGCTGATGATATCACGTTTGGTGGTCTTGTTTGTGTTTTTAAAAAGGATACGACCTTAAAGACGGGCGATTGGATACTTCTAACCGCTAAAATCAAAATAGAAAACCATCCTATGTATAATCGCCAAGGCCCCGTGCTTTATGCGGAATCAACCGCTTTTGCTGTTAAGCCCAACCCTGAACTCGCAACATTTTATTAATTTATTATAGGAGAAAAACGATGCATAATATTACTGTTAAAGTTAAAAATATCTTTAATAAGTACAACAAGCCAATCAAAGAAACAATTATTTGTATTGGCTATATCCTTGCGCTCGTTTTTCTCTTTGTTTTCGTGGTTAATATAAATATTGTTGCAAATACTAATGACAATATTTATTCAACTGATGAAAATATTAAGCTTTCATCCGACTTTGATTGTATCCTCATTCTCGGAGCCGGTGTTCGAGGGGATGGATCTCCAACACCAATGCTCAACGATAGACTTTTGACGGGTTATGAAGCATATGATTCCAAAAAATCAAGTGTTATCTTTCTATCGGGCGATAGCGAGCACGAGGATTACACGGAAACCGTAACTATGAAGCAAGTGCTTCTTGAAATGGGTGTTGAGGAAGAATCAATTATATGTGACGGCTACGGTTTATCTACATATGAAAGCATTTGGCGTGCAAAGAACGTATATGGATACAAAAGGATATTAATAATAAGTCAAAAATACCACTTGTATAGAGCTATATATATAGCACAAGAGCTTGGACTTGAAGCTTACGGGCTTGACGCGGCTCTCCAGGGATATGCTAAACAACCCATATATAACCTTAGAGAATATCTTGCTCGAATCAAAGATATGATATATGCTGAGTTGTGTCCCACGCCACAATATACTCAAAGATGGGAGGATTTCAATGAATAAGTTCAAATTGGTTTCCCCCTATAGTCCAACAGGCGACCAACCCGAGGCTATAAAAGCATTAACTGAAGGTATTCTTCGTGGAGATAGAATGCAAACTCTTCTTGGTGTTACAGGTTCAGGTAAAACATTTACTATGGCTAACGTTATAGCCAACGTAAACCGTCCCACACTTGTCCTTGCACATAACAAGACGCTTGCTGCGCAGCTTTGCTCGGAATTTCGCGAGTTTTTCCCCGAGAATGCAGTGGAATATTTTGTGTCCTACTATGACTACTATCAACCCGAAGCATATATTCCGGGAAAAGATATGTATATAGAAAAGGACGCAATGATAAACGACGAGATAGATATGCTGCGTCATAGTGCAACATCATCTATATTTGAACGACGTGATGTTATCATAGTAGCTTCCGTTTCTTGCATATACTCTCTCGGTGATCCCGAGGAATATAAAAAACTTGTTCTCGCGCTACGTCCCGGGATGGAGATTAGCCGCGACCAATTAATTAGAAGATTAATAGCTATAAGCTATGATAGAAATGATATCAATTTTGTAAGAGATAATTTCCGCGTACGCGGTGATACGGTAGAAGTATTTCCTGCGTCAAGCGGCGACAAAGCAATTAGAATTGAGTTTTTTGGTGATGAAATTGATAGAATTTCAGAAATTAATACCGTTACGGGTGAAGTTTTAAGATATCTTTCATACGTTCCCATTTATCCCGCTACGCACTATGCCGTTTCCGATGAAAAACGTGAGAAAGCAATTAATCAAATAATGCAAGAGATGAATGAGCGTGTTGAATATTTCCAATCGCAAAATAAGTTCCTCGAGGCACAGAGAATATCCGAGCGCGTAAAATACGATATGGAAATGCTGCGTGAAGTTGGATTTTGCTCAGGCGTAGAAAATTACTCAAGAGTGCTCTCCGGAAGACCCGAAGGTAGCACACCGTATACCTTGCTGGACTATCTCCCCGACGATTTTGTCCTCTTTGTTGATGAATCACACGTTTCAATTCCTCAGGTACGTGGAATGAGCGGTGGCGACACAGCGAGAAAGAAAAACCTTATTGATTTTGGTTTCCGCTTGCCGTCAGCATATGATAATAGACCTCTCAAATTTGATGAATTTGAAGAAAAGATAAATCAAGCTATATTCGTAAGCGCAACACCTGCCGACTACGAAAAAGAACACTCAACTCAAATCGTTGAACAAATCATTCGTCCCACGGGACTCATAGATCCCGAAATTGACGTGCGTCCTATTGAGGGACAAGTTGATGACCTTATGGGCGAGATAAAGCTTCGCACGGCGCGAAATGAAAGAGTTCTTGTTACAACACTCACCAAAAAAATGGCTGAGGATCTAACCGAATACTTTGAGACTAATGAAATTAAGGTTAGATATATTCACTTTAACGTAGATACTATTGAGCGTATGGAAATAATTCGTGACCTGCGTCTCGGTAAATTTGACGTACTTGTCGGAATCAACCTTTTGAGAGAGGGCCTTGATATTCCCGAGGTGTCCCTCGTAGCAATACTTGACGCCGATAAGGAAGGATTCCTTCGAGCTGAAACTTCTCTTATACAAACCATAGGCCGCGCGGCTCGTAATGCCGATGGCAAGGTTATAATGTATGCTGATAAGATAACAGGCTCAATGGAGCGCGCTATCAAAGAAACCAATCGTCGTCGCGAGATCCAATCTAAATACAATGCTGAAAACGGAATAATCCCAAAAACCATTGTAAAAAGTGTGCGCGATCTCATCGACATAAGCGCGGACGATTCCGTTAAATCTCGCAAAAAGAAAAATAGCGCTAAGTTAACTAAAAAAGAAAAAGACGAGCTTATTGAAAAGCTTACCAAGGAAATGCGCGAGGCTGCTCGCCATCTTGAATTTGAAAAGGCAGCATACCTACGCGATAAAATATCTGAAATAAGAAATTCAAAATAAGGATCAAAAAATGATTAAAAACATTGTTGTAAAAGGCGCGAGAGTAAATAATCTCAAGAATATCGACGTCTTTATTCCAAGAGATAAGTTGGTAATTCTAACAGGCTTATCCGGCTCAGGAAAGACCTCTCTTGCGTTTGATACTATTTATGCAGAAGGGCATAGACAATTCGTTGAATCCTTGTCCTCATATGCAAGAATGTTTCTTGGTCAAATGGATAAACCTGATATAGATTCTATTGAAGGACTATCTCCGGCTATTTCCATTGACCAAAAAACCACGTCTAAGAACCCTCGTTCCACAGTGGGAACAGTTACTGAGATTTACGATTATTTAAGATTGCTCTATGCAAGAATAGGTGTACCTCATTGTCCCACCTGCGGAAAAGAAATACGTCGTCAGACCATTGACCAAATTATTGACCAGATAATGAATTTGGAGGAAGGCACACGTTTTATGGTACTCTCTCCCGTTGTAAGAGCGCAAAAGGGAAGACACGATAAGGTTTTCGCCGATGCTAAAAAGAGCGGTTATGTGCGTGTTAGAGTTGACGGTAATATTTACGAGCTTTCCGAGGATATAATTCTCGATAAAAATAAGAAGCACAGTATTGAAATTGTTGTTGACCGTCTAGTCATGCGAGATGATATTCGCTCGCGTCTTACGGACTCGGTTGAAAATGCGTTAAGTGCCTCCGAGGGATATTTGCAAATCGTAACCGTCCCAAGAGATGATAGTGAACCCGAGGAACTGTCATTTTCGCAGTCCTATGCTTGTGAGGAGCATGGATTTTCCATTGGTGACCTTGAGCCCCGAATGTTCTCATTCAACAATCCCACAGGGGCTTGCCCTCGTTGCTTTGGACTCGGTTCATTGAGAAAACTATCCGTTGATAAAATAATCCCCGATAAGTCACTTTCCCTTCACGAGGGTGCAATAGCTGTAAACGGCTTCAAATCCTTGGACGATGAAAGCTGGAACGGCCCATTATTTATCGCGGTTGGAGAACGCTTCGGCTTTGACCTCGATACCCCACTTGATAAATTCTCCGACGATGCTATGGATGTACTGCTTTACGGTAGTGGCAGTGAAACCTATGATATCGTTAGATATTTTGGCGGTGAGGCACACAGGCAAAAAGCTAAATTCGATGGCTTAATCAATATAATTCAACAGCGAATGAATATGCAAAATAACAATGATTATTATGATGAATTCGTTGAAGATGCGCCGTGTCCGGAGTGTAATGGAAGACGTCTTTCTCCCGCAGCTCTTGCTGTTACTGTAGCGGACACACCCATTGATGCTTTATGTGATATGCAAATCAAGAATGAACTTGAATTTATAAATTCAATTACATTAACACCCACAGAAAAAGAAATTGCCAGAGAAATCCTTAAAGAAATTCGTGCACGTCTCGGATTCCTTTCAAGTGTAGGACTTGATTATTTGACATTGTCTAGAAAATCGGGCTCACTCTCGGGCGGTGAGGCGCAAAGAATACGCCTTGCAACTCAAATCGGATCATCCCTTGTTGGAGTTTTGTACATTCTCGACGAGCCGAGTATAGGACTTCATCAGCGCGATAATTCCAAGCTTATAGCTACACTGAAGAGTCTGCGAGATATGGGCAATACCGTAATCGTTGTAGAACATGATGAAGAAACTATGCTTGAATCCGACTATATTATTGATATAGGTCCCGGCGCGGGTATCCACGGAGGCGAGGTTGTTGCCGCAGGAACACCGACTGAAATTATGAATAACCCCAAATCCATTACCGGAGCATATTTGGCGAGAAGAAAAGAAATTCCGCTTCCCAAGTCAAGAAGAGACGGAAACGGAAATTATCTTGAAATTTTAGGCGCACGCGAACACAATCTTAAAGGCATTGATGTGAAAATACCCCTCGGCACCTTGACAGTAGTGAGTGGTGTTTCGGGCTCGGGTAAATCTTCGTTGGTGAACGGAATACTTTATCCCAAGCTCGCTACCAAGCTTAACCGTGCATTCTACCAAGTGCCCGGCAAGCATGATGAGGTTCGTGGCTACGAAGCACTTGACAAGGTGATTTGCATAGACCAAAGCCCAATTGGTAGAACACCTCGCTCCAATCCTGCAACCTATACCGGACTCTTTACGGACATAAGAAATCTATTCGCCCAAACCACTGACGCAAAAGCGCGCGGATATTCATCAGGCCGCTTCTCATTCAATGTAAAAGGCGGAAGATGTGAGGCATGTGAGGGAGATGGTGTTAAGTGTATCGAGATGCATTTCTTGCCCGACGTTTACGTCACATGTGACGTATGTAAGGGAAAGAGATATAATAGAGATACTCTTGAAGTTAAGTATAAAGGTAAGAATATATCCGACATACTTGATATGACTATCGAAGAGGGTGTTGAATTCTTTGACGGTCTCCCCAAAATACGCAAGAAACTTGAAACTCTTTATGACGTAGGTCTTGGTTACATTAAGATTGGTCAATCTTCTACCACTTTGTCAGGCGGTGAAGCACAAAGAGTTAAGCTCGCAACCGAGCTTGCAAAGAGAAGTACAGGAAAGACCATCTATATTCTTGATGAGCCTACAACCGGACTTCATACCGAAGATGTTTCAAAACTCCTCACCATACTTCAACGACTTGTGGATGGTGGCAATACCGTATTGGTGATTGAGCATAATCTCGATGTTATCAAGAGTGCCGACCACATCATTGACCTCGGACCCGAGGGTGGCGATGGCGGTGGTACAATTGTTGCACAGGGAACCCCCGAGCAGGTTGCCAACACACCTGATAGCTATACCGGACAGTATCTTAAAAAAGTATTTGGATTATAAAATAATCACGGCAATCTCGTTTGATATCGCCGTGTCTCATTTTTTCCTTAGTGCGTGGTCTAGAGC